>NZ_JAEQCT010000099.1:0-21947 GCF_020738205.1 Microcoleus sp. PH2017_24_DOB_U_A | reverse complement strand
CCTGATGGATTACCCTGTAGAAGCCAGTCATCCCCCGATTTCTCGGTTTCGACTGAACGAATCGCACTTGGCAGCACCATTTAAGTCTGCATTCACAATCGAAGCATTTGCTGATCGATACAAGCCACGTTTAATTCGTTTTCCAGATGCTTTCCACCCAGATGGCTTTTCACCATATTTGGGTAGGGAGTCACCACCCTTAAAAACTAGCTTTCGATGTATATGCTTCTTCTGTTTCAACAAACCTGATACCGTGCAAATCGCACAGTTCTTTTAATCTATTTTTGAGTTTACCTAAAGGCATTTGAACAAACTTTTGATTGTTCACTTTACCTAGATTACTGTTAGACTTAAAACCTTCATTCCACCCAACTATCAGTGTGCCAATTCCAGATTTAAGGCAATGGTTAGCAATCAACTTGGCAGCCTTATTGATACCATCACGCATTTGGTGATTACGTTTTCGGGTAACACGGTCTAACCAATTATCCCAATAACCTTCTGGCTTTCCTTCTTGTCTAGTTGCTACTTTCTTGTTCCACAATTGATTCATCGCTTTCATTGCACGAGAATCAATCAAAAAAGAATTTCCTAATGTATCGACACAAGCTGGCTTTATTATCAGCAGTTCCCAAGTCAATTGATAATGCTTGACCAATGTCCAGATTATGTTGTTGTTTTTCAACCTCGTAGGATATTTCCAGATAAAAAGCACCATTCTTAGGGAGAATCGTAAACTCTTTCACTTTGGAAAAATCCAGATTCGATGGCATAGGTAAAAAGAATTCAGAAACTCCAAACCATCGCCTTACTGTTAAACCCAAGGAAAATCTTAACTGATTGCCAACAAGTTTCGGTCTTAACCCTCCCGAATTAGGATAAACAACTTTGAACAACTTAGAACCTGTCAGGTATCCCGGTGGCTTGGGCTTGAAATGCAATTGACCTTTGATGTACAAATCTCTTACTTCTTTAAAAGATTTGAAGGCTTCTGTGACTGACATCAATGTTTGCTGCATTGGTGTTGATGGCAACGACTTAGCAACCATTGATTTGGCAACTGACGATTCAAAAGATAAGTCGAATTTTCCCGTCAACAGTTTTCCGGTCTTAAAAAAAGTTTGACGAGCCAAATAAACCCCACTGTTGTACAGTTTACCTGATTGTTGGCAGAGATACTCCAACAATGCTTTAATTTCTTTGGTTGGAGACAGTAATACTTGCTGAACTCCCATTGTTTTTTGGGTTTTAGTCACCTCTGTTTTCCTGAATATTGGTTGATTTGTCTACTTTCAGTTATTATACTAGATATCTCAAGGTCAATCAACAAAATATTTAAAAAGAAAGAAAGAAAGAAAGAAGACGGGGACTCTCATTCCCTCGTGCCACTTCCCTCTCAGGACTAAAGTCTCGCTCGTTTCCCGCATCCCGTATTATTTTTATGAGTTTTCAGCTTGTCTTTGGTTGTATGCTTTTCTTAAACTGTTATCTGAAGGTAAAATCAACAAAATTCTGCTGTTTAATGCACCTGGCATCAGGCACTATTTGCAGCAGTAACGATCGCCTTTGGGTGAGTCCTCTCGCCCACCCCACAGGAAAATCTAATTATCGCGGAACAGGCGAGAAAGCCTATTGCTGATGTGGAACAGGCCAGAAAGCCTGTTACCAATCTTGCTGATGCAAAGAACTACTGTTGCCGCACGGGAACTTGACATTTTGCTAGATAAGTCTTAATTTCTCCGACGCTAAGTTGCCCGTAGTGCAGCAGGGAAGCCAGTAAGGCTGCTTCTGCTTTGCCTTCCGTCACGGCTTCGTAGATGTGGTGACAGTTGCCGGCGCCGCCGGAAGCAATCACGGGAATTTCTACAACTTCGGCGATGCTGCGGGTTAATGATAAGTCGTAACCGGCTTGAGTGCCGTCAGAGTCCATGCTTGTCACTAGAATTTCGCCGGCGCCGCGCTTTTCGGCTTCCTTGGCCCAGACGATCGCATCTAAGCCTGTATTTTCACGCCCTCCGCGCACGTACACGTCCCAACCGGGATTGTCCGCATCTTGGCGTTTGCGAGCGTCGATCGCCAATACAATACATTGATTGCCAAATCGATCGCTCGCTTTGTCAATCAAACTCGGATCGCGCACTGCCGCTGAATTAATACTTACCTTATCAGCGCCCGCCCTCAACAAACTTTTAATGGTGTCCAAGGATTGGATGCCGCCACCCACCGTCAAAGGGATAAATACTCGATCGGCAGTCCGGTACACCACATCAATCATAATGTTCCGGTCTTCGTGAGTCGCCGTAATGTCCAGAAACACCAACTCATCAGCACCCGCATCATTGTATACCTGAGCCATTTCCACCGGATCCCCAGCATCCTTAAGGTTGACAAAATTCACACCTTTGACCACACGGCCAGCTTTCACATCCAAACAAGGCAAAATTCTTTTCGACAACATAAAATTCTCGTGTTTCTAATTGATTCAGCGCCGCAGCGAGGAAAAGGTTTTGTTGGACTCTTCAAAAAGTGGAAGTGTAGCAACAAATCTCAAAGATAGCTTGTGTGTAACCACAGGGTTGTCTGAGACGAGAACCATTGTCCAGCTTTTTTTTTGGCAACAGAAGCAGAAATTAAGTTATATTTTGCCAAAAAGCAGCCAATGCAACTGCCTAGGTACATCTTTGGCGTGCAAAATATTACGCTTTGGCCTATGATCGAGCGGTAACTACCTTCGGTGGTTATCAGGCGGTAATTTGGCAATGCTTTATGGGTTCGGTGCATCGATCGACTAAACTATTTTAAATTTTTAGAACAGCCGATTTCAGGTTTTTAGTGGCAATCTTAGTTATGAGCCGCGTACTAAAGTTAAAATTTAAAGTTGAAAACCTCAAATCGGTTGACTTGATGTTGTTTCTAGGGCTGTGGTGACTTTGCAAGCCAATCCACATTTGTTACTTCGTACAGAAAGCGGCAATCGCTACTTGCCGCTCTCCGGCAGCAATTGCTGGACAGTAGGGCGAAATGATGACAATAATTTTGTATTGACCGATCGCTGGATTTCCCGAAATCACGCGATGTTACAGCAAATGGAGACCGGAGAGTTTTACCTGATCGACTTGGGCAGCCGCAACGGTTCCTTTGTCAACGGGCGGCGGGTGAGTATTCCTGTCACTCTCAGAAATGGCGATCGAATTATTTTCGGTCAAACCGAGTTGGACTTCCATAACCCAACCGGAGGGCGCCGGCTCGATCGCCTGCACGACACAGACTCTGAAGATTTTACAGCTACTTTGACGGTACGCAGCCTGATTACTGTCATGGTAATGGACATCCGAGACTTTACAGTTTTGACTAGACAGCTAGACGAAACCATCCTCTCGGAAGTCATCGGCAATTGGTTCCGCAAAGCCGGACACATCATTCGCGAACATGGCAGTTGGGTGGACAAATACATCGGCGATGCCATCATGGCTGTCTGGTTCCACAAACCAAGCGGCGTCAGCAGCGAAGAAATGATGCGGATTTGCCAAGCTTTAAGCCAACTGCACAAGGCAACTGATTTACTCAGCAGCCGTTACCCCCTGCCTTTTCCGTTGCGAGTTGGGGCTGGAATCAATACTGGCTATGCAATGGTGGGAAATTCCGGCAGCAGCGATCGATCGGACTACACCGCCTTGGGAGACACTGTAAACGCCGCATTTCGCCTAGAGTCTTGCACCAAGGATATCGGCAAGGATATTGCCGTGGGAGAAACAACCTACAAATACCTGACGGAATTGGGCGCCCAAGAAGCTTTCGAGCAGCACATCGTTACTTTGAAGGGTTACGACACTCCCAGCGTGACTTACGGCAGTAATTATACTGACTTGAACGCTTTTCTCAAAAGGAAAGGAAAGAGTTCTTGATAGCTAGAAAATTGGGTGTGCAGCCAAAAATTAATCGATCGTCTCAACTACGTTGCATAGCATATATTGAGAGCAATGTCAATTCTTGGATGTAAATTTTGTTAACAGTCCTCGGCCTGCTGGGGATTTATCTGAAAAACTGCATAAGCAAAATGGTAGTCTCTACATAAATGCTGTGTATGAAATTGGGAGACAAAACTTCATGAAACGATTGGGTCGTCTATTGGCAGTATTGGGCTTAGTGCTGGGCTGCTTTGCATGGGCTGGAGACATGAGCGCGATCGCGGCGAACCTGAGCCGTATCGCCTTGCCATCAGCCTCGCTCATAGCAGTTGATGTTCCGGCTAGAACCAATCGCGCCGATGACAAGCTTGCCACAGAATACGGCAAAAAACTTGATTTGAACAACAGCGCCGTCCGGGACTTTCGCGACTTTCGAGGGTTGTATCCCACTTTAGCTGGACAAATTATTAAGAATGCTCCTTACGAAAAAGTTGAGGACGTACTCAACATTTCAGGCTTGACGGAAGCTCAAAAAAAGGTGCTGCAAGCTAATTTGGACAAATTCACCGTAACTGATGTCGAATCAGTCTTTATTGAAGGAGACACCAGGTTGAATAATGGTCTCTACGACTAGATAGCAGTGAGCCTCTTTTGAGGCCATGAGTTATTAGTCAGTAGGGGCGGTGCCCCCGTGCCCGCCCTCATGAGTCCATGAGTCATTAGTCATGAGTCGGAACTATGGTTTGTTAATTCATGAATTTTGGCTTATGGTTCATGGCTCATGGCTTCTGTTCCGGCTGACGAATGCCTTCACAAAGGCTCGCACCAAAAGACACATACCAGCCTCCGATGTTTTCAACAGTTGATAGTTGACAGTTGACAGTTGACAGTTTGAGAGCGACCTCTACCTAGAAGGAAGAGGATTGGAGTAATGAATAGTCTGATTTTTATTTCTCCCGATCGGGGAGAGGCTTTCAACCAATTATTTTTGGTAAAAAGAAAAAATTAGTAGATATTAGTTTAAATCGAGATTTATCTGTAGATTAAAATTCAATTATTCAAGCTAAACTTGACAGTTATAGCTCCTTGAATCATCTGTAGATTTCAATATAAAATCTAAAATATGAAATATAAAATCGAAATTTATTTTCCCCTGATTCATCTGTAAAGTTAATTTTAAAATCTAAAATCTAAAATCTAAAATCTAAAATCGGCTGACTTATGACTGACAAATTTGACGTATTGGTGATAGGTGCTGGCGCAGCCGGTTTGTACACGGCGCTTTGTCTACCAGAACATTTGCACGTAGGCTTGATTAATAAAAATATTATGCCTGTTTCTGCAAGCGATTGGGCTCAAGGAGGCATTGCCGCAGCGATCGCCCCAGAAGATTCCGCAGCACTCCACGTTCAGGATACACTGGCTGCGGGAGCAGGTCTTTGCGATTTAGAAGCAGTGCAATTTTTAGTCGAAGAAGCTGCTGCTTGCATAGACTCCCTGGTAAAAATGGGCGTTGCATTCGATCGCACTGGCCCAGATTTAGCCCTCACCCTAGAAGCCGCCCACTCCCGCCGCCGAGTGCTCCACTCCGCCGACACCACAGGAAAAGCCGTTGTCAGTACCCTGACAGCAAAAGTATTAAACCGCAAAAACATTCAACTCGTATCCCCAGCCTTTGCTTTGAGTCTGTGGCTAGACAAAACCGGGCGGTGTCAGGGAATTAGCTCAATTTGCGACTCCCAAGTCAAATGGCTGCGGGCTAGCGCCGTAGTGCTGGCTACAGGCGGCGGCGGACAGGTTTTTGCTCAAACAACCAACCCGTCGGTAAGTACCGGGGACGGGGTAGCCATTGCGTGGCGCGCCGGGGCGCTGCTGCGAGATTTAGAATTTGTGCAGTTTCACCCGACAGCCCTCAGCAAAGCGGGCGCGCCTCGGTTTCTGATTAGCGAAGCGGTGCGGGGAGAAGGGGCTCATTTAGTTGACAGCAAGGGATATCGCTTTGCTTTTGACTCTCACCCCAGCGGGGAACTCGCGCCTCGGGATGTTGTCAGCCGCGCTATTTTCCGCCACTTGCAGAAGACGGGGGAACCTCATGTTTGGCTGGATTTGCGCCCGATCGACTGCGATCGACTGCGCTACAGGTTTCCGAATATTATTCAAGTGTGCGCTGATTGGGGAATTGATATTTTTGCCGAACCTGTGCCGGTGACGCCCGCCGCCCATTACTGGATGGGGGGAATTGTGGCTGACAAGTTCAACCAAACTTCGATTCCGGGTTTGTATGCGGTGGGAGAAACTGCGAGTACGGGGGTACACGGCGCTAACCGGTTGGCGAGCAATTCACTGCTGGAATGTCTGGTTTTTGGCGCGCAAATGGGACTTTTGCAGTTAGAAGGTAAAAAGTCCGAAGCCTTACCAGAGGAGGAAGATGCAGGGGAAATCTTGGAAAAATCGGTTTCACAACAGGATATTGAGGCGATCGAAAAATTGCGAATCCAATTGCCGAGTTTGGTGTGGCAGAGTGCGGGAATTTGTCGGGGACAAAGGGATTTGGAAAGTGCGATCGTCCAAGTTGAGATGTGGCGGCAAGAATTTTCCTCTTTGGCTTTGAGTCAAGCACTTGATAATTTACGGCCCGGACAAGCGATCGATTTTTCGCCCGCTGATGCCGAAAATAGCTCGGTTTTGCGAAATTGGGGGGAAGTTGGCAATTTATTGGATATTGGCTACTTAATTCTCAAAAGTGCTGCGTTTCGCACGGAAAGTCGCGGCGGTCACTACCGGCTGGACTATCCCCTGACCGATCGAGATTGGTGCAGTCACACTTTAATTAACCAATCGCATTGGTACAAATCTGGGCCCATAGAATTTTGAAAAATTGGGTTCAGCGCGTCCCTGTACCGTCACTTTTAGGACTTCCATTGGGATCTGGTTCGTATTTTTTGGGGTTATTGGGCGCCTCAGATGTGCGCGCCTCTGTCAAGACTGTGGAGGTCGATGGGTCTTTTGCTGAGTAGCTGGTTGAGTTGCCAGCAAGTAAGGCGGCATTTGCAATGCCGATCGTACTGACTTGCATACTGACAGCCAGAATTGCCGTTGTTGTGATCCCAATCAAAGTACGCATAGTGTTCATAGTCTTATCCAAATCACTCAAATAGATGCACGTCCCTACAACCTATTATATCTATGAATTTACGTAGTTCCACTTATGTCTTTACATTTCCTTTAATTAATTTTTGTAAGTTTACTTAAATTTTTTTTAATCAATGCTGTTTGGCGATTTGAATTGGGTCTCCAGTCTGCTACAATTTGCGATTTATTATGGGAATGACTTACTCCATAACCGTTTGGAGCGCGGGCTTGCCGTTGCCGTCTTTTTTGAAACTAATCCCAATTTTTTTATATTTCTTAACATTTAAATGAGACGGCTATTTGCTGTCTTAAGCTGCATATTTTTATAAATCTATCTAATGATAGATGACATCTTATACAATGTTTTATAATAAGATTGTAAGTCGAAGAATTGAAAATAACTTAAGCATAAAAGTTGGCACCACTGACTTACAGTTGGATTGTGTTTTTGAACTGAGATTAATTACGAAAATTGATATTGATTTTTCCCGCCTTCCTTAGCACGATACATCGCAGCATCAGCATTGTTAACTAAAATATCTGACTCTTGACCGTCAATTGGATACAAACTAATGCCAATACTTGTAGTTACAGAAACTGTATGTTCTTCTAAAGTAAAAGGCTGCATAATGGTGTCACAAATTTTTTGAGCTACTTTCGCAGCTTCTTCGCTACCAGGAATTCCCGGCAAGATGACAGTGAATTCGTCGCCACCCAACCTCGATATAATATCGCTACCGCGCAAGCATTTTTTGAGCCTCCCGGCCACTGCTTGTAAGAGCAAATCACCCGCATGATGTCCGAGAGTATCATTGATTGACTTAAATCCATCTAAATCTAAAAACAGTAAAGCTACCAATTCCTGATTGCTGGAGGCTCTTTCCAGGGACAGATGCAAGGATTCGTGAAACATTTTGCGGTTCGGCAAACCGGTGAGAGCATCGTGATAGGCTTGGTGGCTGAGTTCAGCATTTTTTTGCTTGAGGGCATCTTCCAGGCGCTTGCGTTCGGTAATATCTCTGATCGCTCCAACTAAAAATAGGTTCCCCGCAGCATCTTTATGCAGGGATCTTTTAGTCGAAATCAGATGGGTAATTCCGTGAGCATCAGTAAAATATTCTTCATTTTCTAGTGGCTGCTGAGTTTGCAATACTAATTCGTCTTGCTGCCAAAATATATCCGCTTCGGCTTGGGGAAATAACTCGTAATCGGTGCGAGAAATTAAAATTTCCAAAGGATAGCTAATAAACCGACAATATGACTGATTCAAAACAACCCAGCGGTGATTTCTATCTTTGACAAAAATTGGGTCGGGAATTGTATCGATTAGCCATTGTAAAAATTCTTTAGACCGTTTGAGTTCTTCTTGTATGTGAGCCAGATAAGCTACAACTGCACAGCCAGAACCCAACAGACTGAGGATGGAAGGAATTAACGGCAGCCACCAACCGGCCAACCATGCTATGTATAAACTAGCACTTAATCCTACACAGATACTTGATAAAGACCAAGCCGATCGCCCGAGCGATCGCAACTTCCAGCTCACACTAGCTCCCGCCCACGACCACAGTAAAATCCACAGCCACTCCGCCGCCTCTGGCCAAACTTTAATACCCTCGCGCCCGTCGAGGGCCGCACTCAAAATTTGGCTCAAGAAATTAGCCTGAAGCTCAACTCCGGGTATTGGCTGGGGAGGAGCAAACAAACCAGAACTGTAAGCGTTTTGGTGAAAGTCTTTGAGGCTGGGGGCAGTTGAGCCGATCAAGACAGCGCGCGATCGCACAAAATCAACCGGTACTTTGCCAGAAAGCACGTCGCTCATCGATACCGTGCGAAAACTGCCTCGTGGGTGGCGCAGGTTGGTGAGAATTTGATAGCCGCGACTGTCCGATCGCACGTAAGCACCATCATTCGGTTTAAAACGCTGAAACACCCCCTTGCCTAACTGCAAGTATTTAGGATTGACTGTTGCAGGTTCAGGGGAAATCCCTTCGGTTTCGAGGTAAAGCAAAGCCAGTCTCAGCGCTAAACTTTGATGGGTTTTGCCGTTTCCAGGCCAAGCGTAGAGCAAAGTTCGGCGCACTTTTGAGTCAGCGTCGAGGACAACGTTGTTGAAACCGATGCGATCGAGCTTTTCCAGTACCGGAGGCGGGCGCACTCCAAATCTGGTTTCGTCTGGCATTAACTCAATCCCAATTAAATTGGGAATAGTTTTAAAAGTTTTGACCAATTCGGCATTACCCGGTTGAGTCGGCAAATCTCGGTAAACGTCGAGGCCAATCGCCCGCGGCTTCCCAGCGTGCAATTTTTGCAGCAATTGGGCCAATACAGCATCGGACATGGGGTAGCCGTATTTTTGCAAGTCAGCTTCGTTAATTTCGATAATGACGATGCGCGAGTCCATTGGTTCGGGGGGCCGCCAGCGTACAAAGCGATCGGAAGCAGCCCATTCCAACGCCTGCAAAAATCCTAACCAGCGCAGTAGAATCACCGTACCGCCAACGGCACTCGCAGTAATTAATACTCGGCGTTCTCGATCGAGCCATTTTTTGATAGTTTTTAGCATATTCTGGGGATGTTCGCCTCGCCTGAAGAGCATATAAGGTATTGTAAAACTTTATTAAATTTATAAGCATTGGTAGGCGATGATGGTATCCTGTAATCAGGAGGTCGAAATGAAACTACCTGACTACGCTAAAGCAATAGGCATAAGTTACACAACCGCGTGGCGCTGGTGGAAGGCAAATAAGCTGCCACATCCGGCACGGCAGGCAGAAAGCGGTCTGATTATAGTTGACTACTTACCGCAGTCGCCATCAAACCAGAGCAAACAGAACCGAGTCGCTATTTACAGTCGAGTTTCATCTTCAGAAAACAAGGATAACCTCAACCGTCAATCGCAGAGATTAACGGAGTACGCCATTGCTAACGGTTATCAAATTGTTAAAAATGTCAAAGAAATTGGCAGCGGATTAAACGATCATAGAAAACAGTTAGAAGCATTGTTGCAGCAAGATGACTACGACATCTTGCTAGTTGAACATAAAGACCGTTTGGCTCGATTTGGTACAAATTATCTAGACGTTCTACTTCTGAGATTGGGAATTAAGCTAGAAATAGTTAATTTAGCGGAGAATGGAAAAGATGAGCTAATGCAAGACTTGGTGGCTATAGTTACTAGCTTTGCTGCCCGACTTTACGGACAACGACGTGCTAGCAGAAAAACCGAAAAAATAATTGCCGAACTGAAAGATGGAGGTACAGAGTGCAACTAGCCGAGAGGCATATCATTAAATCAACGGAACCTCGTTTCGCCCAAATTGACGAACTAGCATTCAAGTCCAAAAATCTGTACAATGCCGCCAATTATGTCATTCGTCAGAACTTTATCTATGGATGGGGCTATGTCAGTTATAACGAAATGAACCGATTGATGAAGTCTCATCAAGCCTACAAGGCTTTACCAGCCAAAGTAAGTCAGCAAATCTTGATGGTGCTAGATAAGAATTGGAAATCGTTTTTTGAAGCCGTTAAAGCTTATAAAGCCGATTCTTCAAAATTCACGGGTCGCCCGAAATTGCCAAATTACAAAGACAAGACCAAAGGGCGAAACCTTCTCGTCTACACGATTCAAGCGATTAGTAGTAAACAGTTGAAGAAAGGAATCGTTAAACTTTCGGGTACTGAACTTTTAATCAAAACCAAAGTCGATCCCGATCGAATTTGTCAAGTTAGGTTGGTTCCGAAATGTGATTCTTATGTAATTGAGGTAATTTATGATGAACCGGAGTCCACCGCTAAAGATAACGACTTTGCAGCCGGTGTTGATTTGGGGCTGAATAATTTAGTGGCGCTAACTTCAAATCAACCGGGATTTATCCCGCTGTTGATTAACGGGCGGACATTGAAATCGATCAATCAGTTCTATAACAAGCGCTCATCGCGATTACAATCCCAATTGAAAGGGAGGCGCAAAACTTCACCTCGGATTCAACGACTAACTCGCTGTCGCAATCAAAAAGTAGACAATTATTTGCATCATACGAGTCGCACGATTGTTGATATTTTGGTCGCGCAACGAATTGGAACGTTAGTAATTGGCAAAAACGCACAGTGGAAAACCGATATCAACCTTGGAAAACAGACTAACCAAAACTTTGTCAGCATTCCTCACGCTCGATTAATTGAGATGCTAGAATACAAAGGTTTTTTGGTTGGAATCAAGGTAATCGTGCAGGAGGAATCTTTTACCTCCAAAGCCAATTTCTTGGGCTTAGATCCAATTCCTGTTTACGGAAAAACAAAAACAGAACCTGTATTTACCGGAAAACGAATTAAGCGAGGTTTGTACAAAACATCGACTGGTCAGTTGATTAATTCTGACGTGAATGCTTCTTACAATATTCTCAGAAAAGCAATCCCAAATGCGTTCAGCGATGGGATAGGGAGCTGCGTAGTTCAGCCGAGGCGGGTCAATCCGCTTAAAGTGAAAGTGAAGGGGGAGGGACTTGAAGCCTCCCATGTCTATAAATGACTATACTTTTATCAGCTATTACTACATATCGTTTTTACGTCTTCACGGGGTTCTGCTCAGTCGATTTTATATTTTTGATTTTAGACGATCGCAATTTTTCGGTTGTGCGGTGTGGCAGATGCGTGGATTGTTGATTTTTGATTGTCGAATTGTTTAGTTTTTCGGTGCGCTATGCTGGTTGGTAATTGGTAATTGGTGATGGTAATTGGTAATTGGATTCTAAGCTTTTAAAACGCCACCTTTTTTCTGATATTTTTTATAAGTTTGTGGCGGTCGGTAAACCGGACATCCTTACTATGAGGGCATCACAGAATTGCGAAGAGTTGTGTTTGATACCATATCCACCATAAACCCAAGAGACCCTTTCTACCGATTACCGATTACCTTTTACCAGAAAGAATTGGTTTAAAGCCGGAACCTTTGAGGGAGAAATGAAAATCAGACTATTCATTACTCCAATCCTCTTCCTTCTAGGTAGAGATCCTCTCAAACTGTCAACTGTCAACTGTCAACTGTCAACTGTTGAACCACTTACCGATTACCATAAAAAATTGGTTTAAAGCCGGAACCTTTTTCGGGATAAATTAAAATCCGACTATTCATTACTCCAATCCTCTTACTTTTTTTGTCAAGTGCTACCCGTGCGGTCAACTGTCAACTGTCAACTGTCAACTGAACAAAGCGTCCGCTAATCTTTCGATCGAACCGCTATATCAACGCAGATAATTTTCAGAATAGCGATCGAATGAGTGCCATTTGAGTGTAATGACTCTGGCAGCAGAAACCCGGTTTCTGGAGTTTTTGTGTAAAATTTATAGTATTTATTCGCAGACAGCCTAGTAGATAGTCACCACTTTTTGGCAAATTTCGACCTGACTAATTTTTACTAATTTATAAATATTAATCCTAGATGGCAGATTTGAGATTAATTTCGCAGCACTAGGAAACGAGCAAATAACTTGCCTACGGATATTTACTGCTTCACCATCTAAAATCTGTCATCTAAAATTTCTAACTATTCTGTCAGTTTTGAAAGTTGCGCGGGCCCGTGTAACCGGATAAATCGGCGAGTTTATCCAAAGTTTGCGTCCCCGAATAAAACTGACCTTGAATCTCCCAAGTCGGGAAACCTTTAATATTCGTAGCAGCAGCTTGGCAAATTTCAGCACGGGAATTTTGCCCTTTCGGATCGCATTCAAAATAATCAATTATTTTGGCTGCTTCTTTGCCGAATAGCATTTTTTGGTCGTGGCAGTGGGGACACCAGTAAGCACCGTATTCTTTGGCGTCAATTTGTCGGAGGTGGCGGGCTAAAGCAATTTGTGCAGGGCCGGAGGTTGTAGTCACGGCTGGGGGTAGAATTCCGGGGGTAGAAGAAACAAAAGGAGCAGGTGAACTGACGCTGTTATACAGTCCCAAGGCGCCGATCGAACTTACCATCATTACCAAAATACCTGTAAACACCAACTGTCCGATATCTTCCCACTCGCGGCCGACTAGCACCAGCACAAACAGCGACAGCGCAAATACGGCGGAACTGATGCAGTAAATGCACAGTTCCTTAATTTCAAAAGACATCAAATACATCAAATAGCTGCTGAAAATTACCATCGCAGCGGTGATGATAAATAGCGCTTGCCAAGTTTGATTTTCTAGTTGAGAGTGCAGACCTTTATTGGTGTCTGGATTGACGGCTTTGGGAGCTAATGCCAAAATTGCGATGCTCAGGTAAGCCAGACAACCTAATAAACTTAAAGGCACTGTGCCAAAAACTGTAGCGTAGGGACTGTTGAGAACTTTGTCGCAGCCGCTGGTGGGACAAATGACTGAGCCTGTCGTGAATTTAGCGATCGTCAGATAGGCCGTTTCTACGACGCCGATGGCTGCGATGGCTGCGATCGCAGTTCTAGACCAGCGATGAATCCAAGGGGTTGAACGTCGGCGAATCATTTTTTTGATTTGGTAATTGCTAATGGGGAATGGGGAATGGGGAATGGGGAATGGGGAATGGGGAATGGGGAATGGGGAATTGAAAATTGAGAATTGAGAATTGAGAATTGAGAATTGGGCAAACAGGGCATTGGGCATTAGAACCAACAACTAACAACAAACATACATACGATAAATAACATATAGCACTTCTCAAAAAGGTTCGCGGACGTAGTTGGGCTTGTGCCCAGTTTAGTGCTTATATAAGCTGTCAGTCATACCTCATCTTTCTGAAAACCGCTATAGAAGCACCAACAACTAACTAATGCCCTCTTTGGCCGATGCCCTCTTTGGCCGATGCCCTCTTTGGCCGATTCCCGATGCCCTCTTTGGCCGATTCCCTCTTTGGCCCATTCCTATTTTACATTTTACTTCCGACCCACCCCAAAACGGGTATTTGGTTTCCGACACGAGGGTCAGAGTCGATACTAAAATTTTAGACTTTTGTTCGAGTTCCCAGATGAATCTGTGGACTCAAATCTAAAATCTAAAATCTAAAATCTAAAATTGACTGACTTTGCCCGGTTCCGGTGTTGACCCTCTTGAACCATTTGTCTCAATGTTTTGTTGTTCGAGCTCTTTCTGGGAAAAGCTGCGGCGGGCGGCTTCGACAAACTGACTGACGCGGATCGGATCGATCGGCTGCTCGATGCGGCCGTTTCGCTTCAGGGAACTCGATACAATTACACCATCGGCGGCTTGCATGAGCGTGGAAACGTTTTCCCACGAGGCGCCGCTGCCGATAAAAACTGGAATTTCCCCCGCTGCTGCACTCGCGAGTTCTAAGTCTTGGAGATTGGGAGGGCTGCCGGTTGTCCAGCCAGAAAGAATTACGGCGTCGGCTAAGGCGCGCCCGATTGTCTCTTGGACGGCTGTGGTCAAGTTGGGGCTGCCCAGGGGGCGTCCGTGCTTGACTAGCACGTCTGCGAATATTTTGACATCGCTGCCCAATTCCCGACGGTAGCGCAGTAGCTGGTGAGCTTGGCCTTCAATTAAGCCTTGATCTGTAGCCATGATGCCGTTGAGGACGTTGACGCGGATGAATTGGGCTCCCGTGCAGGAGGCGATGGCGATCGCGCTGTGGGCATCGTTTCGCAGCACGTTAATGCCGATCGGCAGCGTCACCAGATTAGTTAGCCGCTCGACTACTAGAGTCATGGCACTTACCACAGCCGGATCTACGCTGTCTTTGGCAAAAGGAGCGTCGAAAAAGTTCTCGACTATGATACCGTTTGCGCCGCCAGAAGCCAGCGCAGTAGCCTCTTGCTCGGCTCTTGAGATAATAGCTTTGAGGTTCCCGCCCCAGCGGGGAGAAGTTGGCAAAGGCTGTAAATGTACGACACCGATTATGGGATTCGGCGTTTTGAATATTTGTTTTAAGTCCACGGGTTTCCTGAAACCACCAATTTCACTGACGGCTGACGGCGGGTTTTGACGGTATATTCTAGAATTCTATATCCACGGGGGCGATTCGGATGACTCAATTGTGCGGGGACTGTCGGTAAAAGCCGGAATTTAGCAGCGGTTAGTCGATTTCAGATTTTAGATTTTAGATTTTAGATTTTAGATTTTAGATTTACTTGCAGTCTGTCGATTTACTCCAGACATGAATCTGGGGGCTTGAACTTTGGTTTAAAATTTTGGCATCTCCCCGACTTTTGTGCCCAAGCAAGTATCCGTTTTCGATCGAGGTTAATTCTTGAAAGTTGTTCTGATCGTTTTGGCCCTCACCTCCGGATTGTGGGTTGCAATCGAAGTGCTGCTGCGCGTGCTGCTGGGTTTTGGCAATCCCTTGATTTACATGGCCGATGACGAATGCGGCTATTTGTTGGCGCCCAACCAGAGGGTGCGCCGCTTGGGCAACCGGATCGAGATTAACGAGTATTCGATGCGTACTGGATCGATCGCCCCAACTCCCACTCCCGAAACTCTGCGTATCTTGCTGTTGGGTGATTCTGTCGCCAACGGCGGTTGGTGGACAGATCAGACAGATACCATCTCGGAAATTATGGCTCGGCAGTTGAGCCTGCAAGTACAGAATCTGACGAGCGATTCACAATCAGGTGCAAAAGTCAACTATTCGGATGTTGAAGTTCTCAACGCTTCAGCCAATTCTTGGGGGCCGAGGAATCAACTTGCTTATGCGAAGCGGTTTGGTGTTTTTGGAGCAAAGGTTTTGGTTTTGCTGCTGAATACGGACGATTTGTTTGCATCGGCTCCCTGTGCTGAAGTTGTGGGGCGCGATCGATCTTATCCCGATCGCCAACCTCGATCGGCGACACTAGAGTTATTGAGCCGCTACCTGCTACCAACACTGCCGGCTCGCCAATTAGCACCACCAGCAGCCGAAAGCGATGTAGTCGGCTGCAACTTAGAAGCTATTCACCAAATCCAGAAAATAGCAGTATCGGCCAACGTCAAGTTTTTGCTAGCCGTGACGCCGAAGCGGGGCGAATTCGGCGACTCTGGCTCTCGCGACTGGGAAATCAAGGCTAGAGAGCGTCTCGCCGAACTCGTCGAACGTGAGAAAATTACTTACATAGATTTTCTTCCCATTTTCAATTGTGCAGCCAATTGTGCGGCTCAAATTTCAACTTTGTATAGAGACAGCATTCACCTCAGTCCTCAAGGAAATCAGTTAGTTAGCAAAACCATCAGCCGTCAAATAGTCGCTGTTTTTTTACCTAAATTGTAATTTGAGTCAAAAACAGATACTTGCCATACTTAGATTGTAGAGAACCCAAAATTTCAATTTTAGTTCAAGCCCTCAGATTCATCTTTGGAGTCAATTCTTTCATCTCAAATCTCAGATTTCAAATCGACTGTTGAATCCCCCTATAGAGGATAGGAGTCAATCTCAAATTGAAAATTGAAAATCTCAAATCGACTGTTTAAGCCCTCAGATTCAATACTGCAAGTCAATCTCAAATTGAAAATCTCAAATCGACTTACATCGAATCCGGTTGCGCCCGAACAGTTACCCTTTTCAACGAACAACCAACCCAAACTGTAGAAGCACCCGGAAACGACACAATTTTTGTCGATTTAGCTAACTTGCAAAGTAGACTCTAGCTCTTTGGGATACCAAGCTTGACCGTCGAGAGCCATTTGCTCGATCGAACTTGCAAGCCGAAGAGCTTTGAGAGCTTGTTCTCCTCCGACAGAAGGCTGATTGCCACCCCGCACGCAATTAATAAAATGCTCCAATTCTGCATGGAGCGGTTCAATATTGCTGGTGTAGACTTTCTCGATCAACCCATCTTGACGGTAAAGCACCTGACCGTAATCCGTCACGTAATTGGCGGTTGTTTGTCGGTGAATCAAGATTTCGTTGTTGAGAAAATCTGCCTCTGTCAAAGAATTTTTGCAGTGAGCGGCGATTGAACGTAGTTTGCGGTGCGTTACCTTGCTCGCAGTCAGAGTGGCGACAATGCCGTTAGCAAAGTTCAGCGTCGCTGTCACGTAGTCTAAATAACCTGAATCTGAGGCCCTGCTGCCAGTTGCCGTCAGCTTCACCACTGAAGAATCTGCCAATTCCAAGAGCAAGTCGATGTCGTGGATCATTAAATCCAAAACTACCGATACGTCGTTGGCCCGATCGGAATAGGGACTCATCCGGTGAGCTTCCAATGCCAGTAATTCTTCAGTTTTCAGCACTTTGCCGAGTTCCTGAAAAGCTGGATTGAAGCGCTCGATGTGACCCACTTGTAAAATCCGGTGGGCTTCAGCAGCCGCATTGACCAAAGATTCGGCTTCAGCAATGCTAGCCGCGATCGGCTTTTCAATTAAAACGTGAACCCCTGCTTGGAGACAAGACATCCCCACAGGGTGGTGCAGGCGAGTTGGAACGGCGACGCAAACTGCGTCTACGTGGGCAAGCAAATCCCGGTAGTCTTCAAAGAAGCGAACCCGGTATTTGCTTGCTACATCAATTCCCCGCTCTACATTTATATCTGCAACACCTACGAGTTCGATATCTTTGAGCAAGCTCAGAACTCGCGTGTGGTGCTGACCCATATTGCCAACTCCAATAACCCCAATGCGGAGGGGTTCGAGTTGACTTCGCTGACCGAAAACATTTCCGTATCCCAATGACATCCTATCTAGCACTCCTGGATTCTCCTCCACCACAGGAATCAAGCCCGTTGGCTTCCCGATCGACTCACAGCCATCCAGATAGTACCACAGTCAAACTATTTGTAAACTACCCCACGACCTTAAGCCGGGGGCTTTCTGTAGCCCTGATGTAGTCTGCAAGGTTGCAAGACAACACCGAACCTCCGAGCATGTTTACGGATGCTCCAACGATTGAAATCACCTTTGAACCATTCTCATCAGCATCACAATGATTGCCACAGTGTCCACACTTAAACACTTTGCCACTTCGATAAGACTTGCCTTTTATCGGATGAATGTGCAAGCACTTGTGGCAAGTTTGGCTGGTGTAGGCAGGATTGACAGCCACCACTTCCACCCCGTATTTCACGGCTTTGTAGCTCAGAAACCATCGCAGTTGAAAGAATGCCCAACAGAAGCGAGCGTCTACGTTCCGTCTTGCTTCGAGGTTGCTGATTGGTGCGTTCTCTAATTCCTGTCAGATCTTCAATCGCAATGATGGCATTGTGTTGAAGTGCAGACAGCACAATCAATTTGCTGATGTTATGGTTTAGCCAAGTTTGATAGCGACGTTCACGTCCCGACAGCCGTTGCAAAATCTGTCTTGCCCTGCGGCGAGTAGATCTTGTGCCTTTCGAGGCTTTTTGTTGGAGCGATGCTCTGACTCTGGCAAATTTGTCTCTAACGTCCGTTATCTGCTTTCCATCCCACTGATCGCCAAGGCTGGTAACTGCAATATCTCTGCGACCGAGATCTACGCCAATCACTCGTTTGGATGGGATGGGATCGGTCGCCTCAGACTTAATCTGGATGTTGACGTAGTAGCTTCCATCCTGACGCTTGCACAAGGTCGCACTGCTAGGATTCGCTCCCTTAAGCAGTCCAACCTGGTAATTACCAATGGCAAGTTTGAAGCGTTCCCGACCGCCCACCAACGTCAGGCTAACCGTCCAATCCTTCTCTCTAAAAGCAAAGATTCGAGCGTCATAGTCAACGCTAGTTGGCTTAAATGCTCGGACGGGATTGCCTTTTTGTTTGGCGGTTTTACGGTTGCTAGAGACACGGGCGATTGCCCGAATCGCTAAGTTGGCAGACAGCCCAAATTGCTCCCTCACCTGCTCATAAACCAAGCCTTGAATGCGGGGTTTATTTGTCAGCTTAGGGTCAACAGTTTGATTGATGTAGGTGCAAGCATCAGAAAACGCCTGAAGCGTTGCCTCCAACTTAGGGGCAACTTCGGGAGACACTTCAATCTTGCAAGCTACTGTCAAAACTTGTTCCATACCGCTAATTATATCACATATGACTAAAGATAGCTCAAGGCGGCGGTCGGCGCAGCAGCGTTCCTCTCCAAGTCGGTAGCCAGGGGCTTCCCGCCGGTTTTTCGGTGAAGAATTTCTAAGACAGGTGAAGAAGAAACAGGGAAGAAGGCAGGCGACAGAAGCCAGAAGGCAGACGGCCAAAGGCAGTAGGAACCCGATCCCTTTTCAGGGAATGGCGTATTGACAAAATCGCTAAGATATGAAATTGAATCTGTGAAGCCTAGTTATCCCGATCGTGAATCGCCCGACACATCGCCACAATACAAACCGATCGGCATATTTTTCCAGGACGATCGAACATTTCTCTTGTTTGGGCAAAAAATTCCCAGTCAACAAGTAACAAATAATACAAATTTCGGAAAAATGCCATCCGTAGTAATTCGATATTTAGATTGGGCAATCTTTGAATTGAAAAGAATTTATGTTAAGAATGGGCATACTTACTGGCGATCGCTGTCAGCAACAAACTAAACTTAAGTAAAATCTGATGAGGCCGACTATGAATCAAAAACAAAGGCAGAGATTCGGAAGTGCGATCGCCAGCACAATTTTAAGTTTGGCAGCCGTGTCATTGGTAGGAGTTGACAAAGCACAAGCAGCCGTCCTCACCTACAATTTTCAAGTGGCCGGATCGAGCGGTTTTTTTAAATTGAGTAACTCCTCGCTTACAGGCGGAGAAACTGAACAAATAGCAGTTTCTGAGGGACAATTTAATGGTTTTACAGCTCCCTCTGGCAGGGGCCTATATGAAGAAAAGCCACCTCAAAAATACCACGATTTAGCAGGGGCAAAAGCTGAGTTCAAGGGTGGGGAATTTCAGGGACTGATAGCAAGCGGTGGCGACTACTCGATTTCAGAAACTAACATTCCGGATGCAGAAGGAGGGCCTGTTTATACTAGATATGAGGGCTCGGCAGTTTGGCGTATGTATCCTGCTATGGGCAATGGGAAACCTTTGTTTTGGGGATACAGTAGTATCCTAATTACATACTTAAGTGGCGGTCAATTAAGACAAATAATAGACCGAGGTGCGGGTCAACAGCTTAACTACGTGCCTATGTCTTACACCCTAGTGGATACGGCAGCCGAACCGGTTCCCGAACCCTTAACATTTGCGGGTACAGCTTTAGCACTGGCTGGTTTGAGTTGGTTTAAATCCCAGAAAAAAAGGGCGGTATGATGGGTGCGATCGCTCTTAACAACAAACAGTGAAGGGCGGTTTTAAGAAGAAAAATCAGACCAACAATCACAGAAAATCACGCCAATTTAATGTAGCGAAGAGGCAAATTATGAATCGGAAACAACGGCAGAGATTCGGAAGTGCGATCGCTAGCACAATTCTAGGTTTTGCAGCGGTGTCAGTGGCAGCAGTTGAGAAAGCACAAGCAGCCGTCCTTACCTACAATTTTCAAGTGGAAAAGGGTGGAGGTAGTGGTTTTTTTAAGTTTAGTGATTCCTCACTGACAGGAATAGGATCTGAAAAAATTGCAGTGGGTGAGGGAAGATTTAACACCCCTATCAGGGTCTATAAAAATGACTATGATTTAGCAGGGGCTATAGCTTTATTTAATCAAGGGAATTTTCGCGGACTGCAAGCATCGGGTGTGGAGTATGCGACGAGAGAAGAGGCACGAGGAGGGACTGATTACATCAAGTTTGAGAGCAGGGCAACCTGGTATATGGGTACCGAGGAGGCGATCAGTACGTGGGCATCTTATTTCTGGGGGTATGGTGAGACAATAGTTAGCAACAGGCAGGGTTATTTGGGCAGAGGTCGTACAATTATCAGCAGTGCGCGGGTTTCTTACTCCCTAGTGGATACCGCAGCCGAACCAGTTCCCGAACCGATAACATTTGCAGGGACAGGTTTAGCACTGGCAGGTTTAAGCTGGTTGAAACACAAGAAAAAAATGGCAGCTTGACGCGCGCGACTGTTAACAATTAAGCTCTCAGCAATCATTTTTCGGAAAATATTCGAGTTGCAAAATTTTGCGATCGATTGGGAGACAAAGCCCGGGCTTTCAAAATTGCGGCTACTAAAAACGCATAGGACAAAACTCCGACTAATGCTAGCAAAAGTACGCTGACTGCACCTGACGCATTCCACAAGGCGTGAAGTGCGGAAGCGCTGAAATAACCTACGCCTAAAATTTGCCAGCGCTTCGTGGGTTTGAGGGCGCTCAAACCGATAAAATATCCCAAATAGTCGCTGTAAGCCATGTGTCCGGCGGCGGAACCCAAAATTCGGGGAATGAGCAATTGCAATCCTACTAATTGTCCGGCTTCGGGCCCTGCTTGCAGGGTGACATTTTGGATGATATGGGGGACGTACTGTCCCAGGGTTTCTAGTAGTGTAAAGCTGACTGCTGAGGCACTTCCTAATAAAATTCCGTCTAAAGGTTCCCAAACGCCGATGCGATCGCGCCACGGATTTTTTAGCAAATTGCCCAGAATCAAAGCTCCCAAAACGGGCAAGGCTTTCAGCAATTCTTCCATCAGACCCGCCCCGAAGAACATTCTGATTAAAAAAGGCAAAAAACTGATTTCTTCGCCTTCTGCTGGCAAGCGACCGGGCAAAATTTCTCTAAATACTAAGATAAATCCAATCAATAAGGGGCTGAGCAATATCAGAACTGTAGCTAAAGCGGTACCAAGCAATACCCACCACGGCTTGTGTTTGCCGCACAGTTGATAGATAAAGTAGTAAGCTGCACCGGCGAGGTAGGCTGACAGCAGAAAGTTGAATGCTGGGGGATTTCCGACGGCCACAAACAGCGACACGACAAAGATAACTGTGGCAATACCTGGATATAAATAGGCTTTTTGACTTAATTGTTTGCCTGTGGAGGCGATCGGTATGCCTCTAATCATTAATTTATTGGACAAGACTGGACAATGCGTACATGGCGATCCATAATACTAATATGGCAAAGTACGTGAAACCAA
>NZ_JAEQCT010000098.1:22454-35463 GCF_020738205.1 Microcoleus sp. PH2017_24_DOB_U_A | reverse complement strand
ATCTCAAAAGGTACGTAGTTGCGATCTTGGCGCTCTTTCCTAATATTATAAAGAGCGCTAAAGCGCAACTACGTACCTAATACGTTAATTTGATTTTAAGTTTGGGGCGGTATTACTGAGGGAGCAGATAGCAATCTCAAGTTGTAATCTGTATCGCCTTGAAATTGAGAAACGCGGACGAAATAAGTCCCCGCAGGCAAAGCCCCATTGCTTACAACTCTTTCTGAAGCCGTACCTAAATTGTTAGATGAAGCAATAATATCGTCTAATCCAACTACGCCGTTACCATTGAGATCCTGAATTAATTCTACATCCACATCTGCACTCAAACCATCAACAGTTGCACTGAAAAGACTGGGAGTATTGAGGATGAAACTGTAAATATCGGCTGGTTTGGTAGCACTCAAAAAATCGTTGTCAGTTAGACTGTCTGTGAGAACACCTAGGTTTTGGGCTGTGCTCAAATCGTCGGCGGGAACGGGGAGAGCGCTCAACAATCCTTCTTGTTGACCGAATTGAATGTAATGGTCGATCGCACTTTTAACTGCGCCACTGCTGACTGCTGATCCTATTACCGGATATCTTTCTAGATAAAAGCTGGGATCGAAAAAAATGCTGGCTTTGCGGTTTTCAAATTGACCGACTTTCAAGTAGTGTTCAAAGGCGCTAAATTGATTGGTTTGGACTGCTGTTTGCACATCCGGGTTGCTTGTCAGATAAAAACCCACATCGAAGAAAGGGTTGGGGTTCCGCCGTTCAAATTGACCGAATTTAATAAAGTGCTGGGCGCCGGAAAATTTGTTTTTTTCGGCTGACACTGCAACATCTGAATTGGTGTCTAAATAATAGCTGGCGTCGAACAGGGCATTAGGGTCACGATTTTCAAATTGGCCAATTTTTTGGTAGTGATCGAAGGGGGTCGATACTGTGCCTCTGGCGACTGCTACGGCGACATCTGGGTTGTTTTCGAGATAAAATTTGCTGTCGAACAGTGTTCTGAGGGTTAGCATTATTAAAAAATCTCTCTGTACTTTAATCTGGAAAGTGCATAATCAAATTCGATCGAGAATTCAGTTTACATCATTTTTTTTGTGAGGGCGTCTCAATTATGGCTAAATCTGCACTGATGGCAATGCTGCGCCGCGCTGCGAGTATTGCCCAAAAGTCAAGGGAAACAGGCATTCCGGCTGATGAATTACTGGGGATGCTGGACGATCGCACTCCCAATTTTCCCATATCTCGGCGGCACTTGCTGCATGGGGGTTTAGCGGCGGCGGGAGCCGTTGCTGCTGCGACTTTTACCCGGGAGGGAGAGGGGGCTTTTGCTCAAGCGCGCGGTCGATCGCCCATTTTGGTTGTGGGTGCGGGGATTGCTGGTTTGACGGCGGGCTATCGCTTGCGTCAGGGGGGCGTGCGTGCCGATATTATCGAAGCAAGCAACCGCGTGGGGGGACGGATTCGCACGGCTCCTAGGGTGGCTGGAACAGCGATTTCGGCCGAGCTGGGAGGAGAATTTATTGATAGCGGCCACACTACTTTGATCTCGCTGGCGACGGAATTGGGTTTGCGGGCGATCGACTTAGTTAACGTACAGCGGGGATTGGTAAAGGATACTTTTTTCTTGGAAGGGCGACGATTTTCTCTAGCGCAATTAATCTCTGATTTTGGGCCCCTTGCTAGTAAAATTAGTGCAGATTTGGGTGCGATCGGAGATAACATTAGCTATCAAGATTTTACAGAACCAGCGGAAAGATTGGACAATCTTTCGATCGCTGAATATGTAAACCAAGCTGATACTAGCACAATTGTCCGGCAGTTGCTCCGCATTGCTTACACGATAGAATACGGTCGAGATCCCGAGGAACAGTCGGCGTTAAATCTGCTGTTTTTAATCGGTTCTGAATCTGGCAGTTTTGAATTGTACGGCGACAGCGATCAGCGTTATCAAATAGACGGCGGTAACAGTCAAATTGTCAACCGTTTAGCCGATCGATTGTCTGGTTCGATCGAGACGGGGACAATTTTGGAAGCGATTACTTTTTTGCCGGATGGCCGCTATCGGGTGAATTTGCGATCGGGTGAAAGCGCCTTTGAGCGTATTTATGAACGGGTTTTGCTAACTTTGCCGTTTAGCACTCTCCGAGACGTTAAAATTAACGTGCCTTTGCCGCAACCGAAGCGTAGGGCGATCGAGCAATTGGGTTACGGTACTAATTCTAAGCTGATTACTGGCTACCGCAGTCGCATTTGGCGAGAAACTTATCGATCGACTGCTTCTGTTTATACCGATTTAGGATTCCAGAATACCTGGGAAGCTACGGCTTTTGCTCCCACTGCTAACGGTTTGATCACTAATTTTACAGGAGGAAAGCAAGGTTTGTCGATCGGTAGCGGAACTCCTGAAGACCAAGCACAAAAATTCTTGGGACAATTTGAAAGAGTTTTTCCCGGAGTGAGAAATTTGCGATCGGGAAAAGCAGTGCGAGTTTATTGGCCGGGAGAACGCTTTTCTAAAGGTTCTTATTCCTGCTATTTAGTCGGACAGTGGACGCAAATGCACCGCGTCGAAGGCGAACGATTTGGCAATTTATATTTTGCCGGAGAACACACTTCGCTAGAAAATCAAGGTTACATGGAAGGCGGTTGCGAAACTGGACAAAGGGCGGCTGTAGAAATTTTGCAAGACTTGGGTTTAAGAGCTCCTGTTGATGCTGTGAATGCTCGAACTGCTAGCAGTTTGAACAATCGTCGTCCCAGCCGAAAAGTTCCGGGAGCCCGGAATCTTGGGAATAGGAATCCGAGTATTAAATAATAGGAGTAATTGCGGACACGGCATTGCCGTGTCCCTACAAATATCGCGTAGAATTCATCAAATAATCTCGTCCGGGTTGATTCCCCGATCGCGCAAATACTCAGCCAGTCGATCGGCTCGTTCCCGTTCGCGATCGGCTCGCTGGCGTTCTACTGCTAACTGTTCTACGCCCCACAACAGCAGATTTCCTGATTCATCCCACCAGCGCAACCAATAGCCTGTACGCTGTTCTTTCTCCCCTCTCCACGTTCCTAAATACAAACCAAAATCTGCCATCCAGTGACGACCTTCCTCATCGGGAAATTCTAGTACATAGTTGCCATTTTGCAAGCGATATACTTCCAGCAATCCAGTTTCTGGGTCAAAAATGATGTAAGTTGGGACTTGCAGAATTTGTTCGTAAAAAAACCACTTTCCCGGAGGAAAAGTACGTTTAGTAGAATATTCCCCGCCGTCTGTTTCCGACAAAAATTCCATCACAATGGTCGGGATTTCTCCTTCCAAGTTTGGGGTGTAACTTTTGCGGTCAATTCTCGACTCTGCGGGCAATACCGAAGGTACGTAAACCCAATCTGGTGCTTTGATAACTAACTCGCCGTTGACAGTAGCGCAAATCCCAAAATTGCTGGCAATCAGCATTAGTGGGCCGATTAATCCTCTCAGTTCTAAGATTTCTCGCAGTGCTCCAGCAATTAGCGGTTGACCTGTATTCTCCACTGGTTTTTCTTCTAATTGGAAATCGTCTGGCAACTTCTCCCAAGTTACGGTCAGGGCGATCGCTTTTTGTTTGGGGTTATCTTGAGTAACGACCATGACTTTATTTTCAAAAGTTTGATGTCTTATCATAGCACAATGTAAATTTTAGCGAAATTATCTGGTACAATTAATTTCATTAAATCCCAAACAAATATGAAAATATTACATTTAACCGTAGCTTTATCAAGTTTGCTAATCTCGCCGATATCGGCTCGCCCTTTGATTGCAGACTCTACAAATACCCTTGCTCAAAACTCACTAATTAATGAACCATTTTGCTACCTAAAAACCACCGAAGGCAAAATAGTAGACTTAGGCAAGTTGTGCGAAAAACAGCCATCGGGAAGTTCCCCAACTTGCATTACCGGTGCTAACATTGCGGCGAAAGTGTCAATTGCGACGGCAAATTATGACGGCAGCTTTTTCAGCGGAAAAGTGTTGAATCAAGGCTGCAAAATTATCAAAAATGTCAAAGTCAACTATGAAGTTTTGGACGAGTCAGGCAATTTAATAGACAACGGATTTATCGATACTCAACCCGTTAGTCTTGCACCCGGAGAATCGGCCGCCTTTCGGGGTGCAGTTGTGGCGGGGGCTAAAGTACGGGCTACTCATGCTGAGGGTCAAGAATGATTGCGAAGATTTGCCCGATCGCTGATATCATATTCTGGCTCAGATATCTCTAAAAACAGAACTTGCGAGGGCAAAATATCTTGAAAGCTCGATCGACATACTGGCAAATCTTACCCTACCTCCGTCCCCAAAAACAAACCATCGGTAAAGCATTAGCTTGTACCGTAGTCTTTACCATATTTTGGCCAATAATCGCGTGGCTGGTTGGTGAAACCGCCAAATTTATAGGTAAAGGAGATTTAAAAGGGTTTGCTCAAATTGCTGCACTCAGCGCCATCATATTTCTAATTCGTGGTATCGCCCAGTACGGTCAAGATACGCTGATGGCAAAAGCAGCTTTGACTATTGCTTTAGAAATCCGCAAAAAAGTTTATGCACACCTCCAAAACCTCAATCTCGGCTACTTTGAAACTGCCAAAACCGGAGATTTATCCTACCGCCTCACAGAAGATATTGACCGCATTGGCGAAGTCGTAAATAAATTTTTTCATCAATTTATCCCTTGTGTTTTGCAGCTAATTGCAGTCATGGGATATATGATTTATCTTAACTGGCAATTAACTTTGGGTGCATTAATCATTGCACCGTTAATGGCTATATTAATTGGCTGGTTTGGCGAGAAACTGCTCAGTTACTCGCGAGAAAGTCAAAATCGGATTTCTGATTTATCCGCTTTGCTAACAGAAGTATTCAGCGGCATTCGTTTAATCAAAGCATTTGTGGCGGAAGACTACGAAATTGCCCGCTTTGCAGAAGAAGCCGAACAAAACCGCCGCGCTAAGTATTTGTCAGAACGCATAAAAGCACTCCAGTTCGTCGTAGTTGGCTTTCTGGAAGCGATGAGCGTGATTTTGCTGTTTTTCCTCGGTGGTTGGCAAATTGCTCAAGGAAATCTCACTGGTACGCAATTTATCAGTTATATCGCCGGAGTAGCGCTGTTAATCGATCCGATCGCAATTACCACTGCAAATTACGGCGATTTTAAGCAGGGAGAGGCTTCTAGCGATCGCATTTTTGAACTTTTAGCCATTCAATCAACAGTCGTCGAAAAGCCTGGTGCGATCGAACTTCCCCACGTTACCGGAAAAGTCGAATACCGCAACATTAATTTTGCCTACCCCCCTCAACCCCCCCTTGATAAGGGGGGGCTAGGGGGGGTTCCGATTTTACAAAGTATGAGTTTACTCGCACTTCCCGGAGAAGCGATTGCGCTTGTCGGCGCATCCGGTGCGGGGAAAACTACGTTAGTAAACTTGTTACCCAGATTTTACGATCCGCAAGCCGGACAAATTTTAATTGATGGGATTGATGTTCAAGATGTGACATTAAATACGCTGCGCCGACAAATCGGAATTGTACCGCAAGAAACTATTTTATTTTCGGGTACAATTGCTCAAAATATTGCTTTCGGTCAATCTTATTACGAACTGAAAGATGTACAGAAAGCTGCGGAAATTGCTAACGCCCATCAATTCATTACTGAGTTTCCCGACGGCTATCAAACTTGGGTAGGAGAAAGGGGTGTAAATTTATCGGGCGGACAAAAACAAAGAATTGCGATCGCCCGTGCAGTCTTGCTAAATCCGCGAATTCTGATCCTCGATGAAGCGACATCGGCGCTAGATTCGGAGTCGGAAGCTTTGGTGCAGGAGGCCTTGGAAAGATTGATGCGCGATCGGACTGTGTTTATTATCGCGCACCGTTTGGCGACTGTGCGGAAGGCTGACAGGATTTTGGTCTTGGAAAAAGGTAGAGTGATGGAATCGGGAACCCATGAGGAATTGCTCGAAAAGGGCGATCGATACGCTCGTTATTACGCTCAACAATTTAGTCAGTAGGGTATCCTAGAAACCGGGTTTTTGGCGGAATCTGCTGGCCTCAAGGAAGTATTCAAAGGAAAAACCCGGTTTCTGACTACTCGCGCGTAAGTCATATCAAGAATGGTACAATAAGTTATCCAACTGGAGATTTACTGATTCCAGTTAAAAAGAAGAGGCCGTGCCAACATGATTCAAACCACAGCCAAACTACTAACATTCGAGGAATTTATAGAGTGGTATCCCGATGGCAAAGGACGTTTCGAGCTACGAGATGGAGTAATAGTTGAGATGAATCCAAACGGCGACCATGAGGAAGTTACAAGTTTTCTCATCCGCAAAATTAACGTAGAAATCGATCGCCTTAATCTGTCTTACATAACACCATCAACCTATTTTGTCAAGCCTCTAGGAGCGACGACAGGATATCAGCCAGATATCATAGTATTAGACAAGCCAGCCTTGATTTCGGAGCCACTTTGGAAAAAATCATCGATTATTACCCAAGGTAAATCTGTTAAACTTGCGATCGAGGTAGTTAGCACGAACTGGCAAGATGATTACTTGGTTAAAGTGGCTGATTATGAAAGATTGGGTATCCCGGAATATTGGGTTGTGGATTATGCTGCTTTGGGTGGCAGACGCTTCATTGGCAATCCGAAACAACCTACAATCTCGGTTTATCAGTTGGTTGAGGGGGAATATCAGGCTAGCCAGTTCCGAGAGGGCGATCGAATTTTATCCTGTAGCTTTCCCGAACTTAATTTGACTGTGGAACAGGTTTTTGGATCTATCCAAAGAGAAGAATAGGATTGTTTTGGATATGGAGATTTAGACGCACAATGGCAAATGTAGACCTTTATCGGCAACATATCCAAAATCTACTCTCCCAACACGCTAGTCTGGTGTGGGATGAGCGAATTCAGGCTCAAACTATCTTTGATATCGATCGCGATCATTATCAATTAATCTATGTAGGCTGGCGCAATCAGCGGCGAGTTTATGGCCCGGTGTTGCACCTGGATATTATGGATAATAAAATCTGGATTCAGCAGGATGGCACTGAAGTGGGTATTGCTAACGAACTCGTTGAATTGGGAGTTCCCAAAGAAGATATTGTACTTGGGTTTGACCCGCCGATGATGCGAAAATTGAGTGAATTTGCGATCGGATAACTTTAACCAAAGAAACCGGGTTTTTGGCCGAATCTGCTGGACACAACGAAATTTTATCGAAAAAACCCGGTTTCTGAACCCGCGCGTCAGTGGCGTAGTAAAAATTTCATTCTAAACCGTCTCTCGTCTCCACAGACAACTGATTTCTGACTAGCATAAAGTCCTCCGAGAACATATTTAAACTATCAAAAAAAGTTTTCCAAGCATTTTCTTGGGCGATCGAGATGTGTTCTGGTATAATCACAAACACTTCAACCTCTTCACCCACAGAACCAGGTGGCACTTGAATTTCAAGTTTATTTCCTGCAAGAACTTTGGTGGTAATCCGTATTGCTGACTGCATAGTTCCTCCTTGGCGATGATTAATTTTCCACAGCCCCTAAAGCTTTGAGGGTGGCTTTTTCAACTTCCGTTAAACCCGTAACTCCGGTAATATTCATGTTTTCATAAGGTCTGTCACTTTTCAGTATTTTGAGGCACTCACCCGTCCCAGCATCCCAAATTATAATTGTGCCATCCCGACAGCAAGCAGCAATAATTTTTCCATTTGAACTGAAGGCAACTGAGTTAATTCTACTGGTATGACCTTGCAAAATTTTTAGACATTCACCTGTACGGATATCCCATATTCTTACCGTTCCATCTACACTTCCACTAGCAACTATTTTACCAGAATAACTAAAAGCAACTGAACGTATCCAATCAGTATGCCCCTGCAAAATTTGGAGGCATTCACCACTCTTGACATCCCATAATCTTACTGTTCGATCGATACTTCCACTGGCAAGTATTTCACCGTTCTGACTAAAGGCGATTCCGCGTGCCCAACCCGTATGCGCCTGCAAAATTTGGAGGCATTCACCACTATGGATATCCCACAGCCTCACCGTTCCGTCAAAACCTGCACTGGCAAATATCTCGCCCAAAAAACTGAAAGCAACCGAGTATACAAAATTGTTATGCCCTTGCAAGGTTTTGAGGCATTCGCCAGTAACGATATCCCACAGCCTCACCGTTTGTTTATAACCTGCACTCGCAAGTATTTCACCATTTGGACTGAATGTGATCGACCGTACTTCATTGCCAAATTCTGGCAAAGTATGAAGGCATTCACCACTGCGAATATTCCACAGCCTCAATGTTTCGTCATAACTACCGCTGGCAAGTATTTCACCGTTTGGATGGAAGGCAACTAAGTGTACCCGATCGAGATGCCCCTGCAAGATTTGGAGGCACTCACCAGTGTTGACATCCCACAGCCTGACTTTTTTCTCGTCATCGCCGCTGGCCAGCATTTCACCGTTGGGACTGAAGGCGATCGACATTACTTGATTGCTATACCCTTGCAGTGTATTCAAGCATTCACCGCTGTTGATATCCCACAGATTCAGCGTTTGGTCGTAACTACTGCTAGCAAGTATGTCACCCCCAGGATGGAAGGCAACTGACCCTACTTGATTGCTATGTCCTTGCAAAGTATTCAAGCATTCACCAGTGCGGATATCCCACAGCTTTGCAGTGCGATCGTAACTTCCACTTGCAAGTATTTCGCCATTTGGGCTAAAGGCGATCGACCGTATTTGATCGAAATGTCCCTCCAAAGTTTTGAGACATTCACCGCTACCGATATTCCACAGCTTCACTGTTTTGTCGCCACTGCCACTAGCAAGTATTTCACCAGTAGAATTGAAAACAACTGAAAACACATTTTTAGTATGTCCCTCAAATATTTTTAGACATTCACCACTGTTGATATTCCATACCCTTATTGTTTGGTCACCACTCCCAGTAGCAAGTATCTCACCACCAGGATGGAAAGCCACTGAAAATCCCACTTTAGTATGGTCTTGCAAAATTTTGCAGCATTCGCTAGTACGAATATCCCATAACCTTACCGTGCCATCAAAACTCCCACTGGCGAGTATATTTCCATCAGGATTGAATCTGACAGACATTACTGATTCGGTATGTCCCTGCAAAACTTTTAAACATTCACCAGTTTTGACATCCCATAACTTAATTGTTTTGTCATAACTTCCGCTAGCAAGTATCTTACCATCAGAACTGAAGGCAACTGACTCCACTACGTTGCTATGTCCTTTACAGGTCAATATTTCTCTGCAACTGCTAGCTTCCCACAAGCGAACTATGCCATCAGTATCACCTGTAGCTAACAGTTTGCCATCAGGACTAAACATTACTGACCGAATACTGCTGAAGATTTTAGTAAAAGCAGAATTAGCTAAATTCGCTTCAGCAAAGTTGACGCGGCGCAAGCTAGCATTTGTAAAATCAGCACCTAAAATAACTGCACGAGAAAGGTCTTTTGTTTCTAACGCAGTGCGATCGATTTTCACCAACAGCGTCGCCGCATTCCCTCCCACATAACCCACCTCGCTTTCAGTTTTTCCCCGCGTTTCTTCCATAATTTCTAGTAGGGGCGACTTCTCTAAAGCCCCCCTTCTTAAGGGGGGTTGGGGGGATCTCTTCTGGCTAACATCGTCACTATCCTCTCTCTCTAATAGGAATTCGGGGGTTCTCTCGTGATTGGCATCGTCACGATCCCCCCCGGCCCCCCTTAACAAGGGGGGGGAAATAACCTCCAACATAGGTAACAACAAATCAATCACTGCTTTCGTCAGTGGCGCTTGTCCGAAACTCTGACGAAGTTGCCCTAAATCTTCAGCAACAAATCCCTTGAAAGGCGCGATCAATTCGTTCTGATTTCTCTTCTGCGCCTGAAGCCGACAATAATTAGACCAAGTGTATAATTGAGCCTCAACATCAGGATCTAAACAAGACTGTTCCGGCGCAACTAATTCGGTAAAATCTGCCGCTAAAACTCCCAATTCCGCCGCAAATTTATAAGCGACAAAAAACTCTAACAGCGAACGGTGCGCCGGAGTATAATCGCCGTCGGCATTGCGGATTAGCATCGTTTGACCCATCATGTCATAATGCCAGTGGTCTAAGTCTTTTTCCTCCTGGACGATGGCACCAAACAGGCCGCGAATGCGATCGGGAAAACCGCGATAATTCAGACTCATTTGGTCGGTAGACAGCATTTCCCAAGACAGTTCGCACAAAAAGTAAAGCTTATCTGCTAAAGAAGTAAAAGTGCGTTCAGCTTTGATATCTCTCTCTATCTTCCGTCGCACCGCATACAGATATATCCGCGACATATCGACTGGTTTTCCTGCTTCAATATCGGGCAATGCTTCCAAAATTAACTCAGTCATCACCGGGCGGCGCGCTAAATCTAATAAGTGCGGGTTTCCCATCACTTTTTCGACAGTAGTTGCTTCTGTTTGAACTGACAGCGCTTGCCGAATTTGCGCGTCGTTAAATTTCTCTAATTCTAAGACTTCAAATTGGGGAGTTTCGCCTGTTAAAATGGTTGTTGAAGCTTGCAGTTCTGCATTGAACAATGCCCGTCCTTCCTTGCCTTCAGGAAAGTGTTCGGTGCGGCAAGTCAGGATAACTTTCGCACCCGGAACGACGGCTTTTGCTAGTTCCCAGAAGTTGTTGATGGTTTCTTGCCGATCGCACTTAGCGGCCATTTCATCAAAACCATCGAAAATCAACAGAAACTTACCCATCCGATTTAGTTGTTCAAAAGCCGAATAACCCGCCAAAGGTATCTCGTGTTTCCGAAAGAAAAACTCAGAAAATAGCGACTCCACACTAACAGCTTTAGCATAATCTCTCAGGGGAATTACTAACGGCAAACGCGGACGTTCTAAGCCGCGCTTTTGAGCTTCTTTGTAGCGTTGCAGCGCCATCCAAGCATAGTGCATCGCAAACCAAGTTTTCCCGGTTCCAAATTCTCCTAAAACTGAAATATGTTCTTTTACTGGGTCATCCAACCACAAATCAATATAACCTTCAATCCACCCATCTCGATCGCCATAATGACTCACTCCTATTTTGCGGTGAGTATCGGGGTCAATTTCTTCTTTCGTACAAGCTAGCGGCACATATTTCGTATCAATTCCTCGGCTGGTAATTTCAGTTTCTAGCCAATCCAGATAAGCGGTAAAATCGGCATCTTGATCCAGCAATTCATCGAAGGTATAGCAAGCTAGATCGCGATTTTCATCTTTTTCTACCTCATCCCGCGCGGCGCGACTGATGCGGCGGGCGGTGACTAACCAGCCTTCATCGGTGCGCTGCTTTTCCACCGACTCGCGCAAGGCTAAGATGTCCCTGAGTCCGGCTTCTCCGGCGATACCGCGTACTAAAATGCGATCGTACTTTTTGCGTCTCACCGGAACATTGATAATCCATTCAAAATAGTTATCTTCCGAGATTTGATAGGTTTCAAATTGATAATTTAAGGTTTCAAACCAACCGCGCACTTGTTGTGATAAAATAAAAGCTTGAGACTTTTGAATATTCGTTGATGTGGCTGCGGGAAGTGCGGGATAATCTTCGGCTTCCAACCGCGCAAACTCCGTGCGAATTCCTTCGAGAGTGGGAAGGCGTTCGATGCGATCCATTACCATAGATAGGCGTTTTTGCAAAGAGGCGATCGCATTTCCCACCATCACATCGCCGATCGATCGCGTCCGCTTTGCGACTTCCATAAACACGGCCGCAAATGCCATAAACTCCCGTCTGGGGTCAATGCCTAAATCTCGAAGTTCTTGGCCCAAAGCAGACTCATTGAGAAAGTCATCGCCTGCTTGAATTAAAATTGCTGGGCTATCGGACTCGAAGGCTTTACGAAATGCTGATTCAATCTCTTTTTGGCGAAACAGTTCTAAAATCTGCTTGGGTTTGCCAGCGCCGTATTCTACTAAAGTATAAACGTAAACTCCGCTAAAATCGGCTGGCGGTGCATCGGGGTCGAGGTTAAATCTTTTTAATAATTTGATGACTGTTTCGTTGCGCTGAAGCTTGTCTTTGATGGTGCCGAAGGGAATGGCTGTCAGGAGGCTGATAACTAAGTCGAGACTAATTGGGATCATTTAGGCTTTCCTGTTTTTCCGTGGGAGTAACGCTCAAATCTAGAATCGGTAGGCTGTGTCCCTGAAATGCGCTGCGGGCGATCGCACATTGCTCTATTTTTATGTTAACAGGATTTACGCGCTTCAACAAAAGAAACCGGGTTTTTACCGAATCTGTGGGCTGCAACGCGTCTCTTCGTGAAAAACCCGGTTTCTGACCAACCGTTGGCAAGTTATATCCAGTTAATTAACTTAGCATTTTTTTCTCGATTTGACAACTTCAAAACAGAGAAAAAACCGACATATATTGTAGTAAAAAAAGCTTTGATATTAGTTGTCGTTTCATAGTGAAAAAGTTAAAATATAGATAACTTACAAATAAAACTTGCTATCTATGAAAATACAATCTTCCGTCTTAGTCCACCTAGGATTTGGCAAATATGTGCGATCCGATCGAGTAACAGCAGTAATCCCAATTGAAGAAGAACGGGGCCCGGGCCGGCGCACTTTCGTGCACGTAGACGGCGAAGCAGACCCGATCGTTGCTTCGCGCGCCGAAGATACAATTGTTCGCGATTTAGTGCAGGAACCGCGCGAAATAACTCAAGCCCGCCAGCAACAAGAAATCCTCCAAGATTTGCTGGCAGATTTGAACAATGTTAACGTCACCGTGCGCCGCATCAGTCGCGATGAAGGCGGCCTCGATCTCGAACTTTTAGAGCGCCGGATTCGCCAAATCTTAGACGCATAAAAAGAAAAGACCGCCCGCGCGGTCTTAAGGTATGTAGTTGCGCTTCAGCGCTCTTTCATATCTAATTAAAAGAGCGCCCACGCGGTCTTAAGGTATGTAGTTGCGCTTCAGCGCTC
>NZ_JAEQCT010000098.1:0-22426 GCF_020738205.1 Microcoleus sp. PH2017_24_DOB_U_A | reverse complement strand
GCTTCAGCGCTCTTTCATATCTAATTAAAAGAGCGCCCACGCGGTCTTAAGGTATGTAGTTGCGCTTCAGCGCTCTTTCATATCTAATTAAAAGAGCGCTGAAGTGCAACTACGTACCTCCAGAATACTGCTCTTTCATATCTAATTAAGAGAGCGCTTTCATCGCAACTACGTACCTTAAGAGAAGAGAGCGCTGAAGCGCAACTACGTACCTTTGAGCGCCCAAGCGCAACTACGTACCTTTGAGCGCCCAAGCGCAACTACGTACCTTAAGAGTTGCCTAGGTCATGTTTAAGTTAAGGGTTTCATTGTCACTTCAATGTCAGCTAAACCTGTCAGTTTTTCCACGGGTACATCTTCTTCAACTCGCGGTATGAAAATAGTTAAACCTCCGGGAATGCACTCAATTGAAAGCGGAGTCATGCCGACAATTTCTCCATCTACAACCACTTTTTGAGGCGGATCGGCACTGATTTTTACTTTTTTTGCGCGCAAATAACCGATGTCGTCGCGATCGGTAGGATTGCCGCTCAATGCTGTTTGTAAGAGGTGATAAGAAGCTGCGATCGCCCCTGCTTTATTTTGAGGCGCCACCAGCGTCACGTCCAGCAAGCCGTCATCGAAAATAATCCCCGCGGGGCCTTGAGCTAAAATGGAAGTAGGCGGCGCTGCATTCGCCACTGTCACGGCCACCGCAGTAACGGTGATGATTTTATCTTCGGTTTCGATTTCGGCTTCAAATCTTTCTAAATTGTTTAACTGTTTGATTCCCGAGAGAATGTAGGCCAGCATTCCCCAGCGATTCTTCATTTCGCGATCAGCTAATTCGACAGTTTCCGCCTCAAAACCCACTCCAGCTAACAAAACCATCGGCATTTTACCGTTACACATCCCCGCATCCACCACCCGCGTCAACCCTCCCAAAATAGTTTCGCAGGCGGTTTCGATGGTATTCGGAAGATCCAAAGCATTTGCAAAAGCATTCGCAGTTCCCCGCGAAATAATTCCTAAAGGGATATTTGTCCCCACAATGGCGCCCGCAACTGCTGATAATGTGCCGTCACCCCCGGAAGCAATAATTTCCTGAACTCCTCTAGCAACTGCTTCGCGGGCGAGTTGATCTGCATCTAATTCTGGTGTTGTCAGCCGAATGTCTAAGTCAATAAACGGCTCTAACATTTCTTGAATTGTCGCTAAGTCTTGGTCGGGGTCGCTGTTGCCGGCGACGGGATTAAAGATTAGGCAAGCTGAACGTTTCATAGTTGGTAAGGGGTAATTGGGAATGGGGAATTGGGAATGGGTAATTGGTAATTGGTAATATTATTTCCTGTTGAGATACAACAATTAAATTGGTTTGTAGTGAGGACTTTCGTCCTTATTTTCCTGAGGACTAAAGTCCCCACTACAAACCTAAAACCAAATAGGTTCGATCGTTCGGACTTTAGTCCTTCCCAATTTTTGCGGACTGAAGTCCTCACTACAAACCTAGAAGCGAAAGTTAAATTACAAAAGGTTCGATCGCGATTTCCTGCCATTTCCCCTCAAATCGTTCGACAACCAAAGGTCGAACTCTGAACTTGGGGGGAGTCCCGTCAAGAACATCAATCCGCAAACACGAATAAGGACGGCGTTTGTGGGAACCTTCGCCGCTGCGGCCGACAAATAGCAAAGATTCCGCTACCCGCCGGCTGGCTGTTTCAGCACCAGCCTCGCGCGCCAACCGATAAGCTTCCGGGCTCGATGCTTCCTGCAATATCGGCCCTTCCGGGCGCTGACGCCGCAGGCTGTGGCCGCTTCCCCCGCAGACAATCCAATTAATCCCAGAGTCGCCGTGTCCGGTATCCCCAGTCCGCAGGTATTCCAAACAGTGGGCGTGGCCTGTGAGTACCAAATCTACTAGGGGACGCCCCCGCGCCTCCTCCCCAACTGCATCGGCCACCGCATCGAGTACCTCGCGCAATCGCAGCCGAACTGCCAAAGTTTGAGCTTGATTCCACTTTGTCGCCTCGGTTACGTAGGGGGGATGGTGCAAGTACATTACCCGCCCCCGCACGTCTGAATCTGCCCAAGATGCAATCAATCGCCTTTTGAGCCATTCGAGTTGTTCAACGTCCGTGGAGGCTGTTCTGTCGGGCGACAGTTGTTTGTCGATATCCATCAGCATTTCGTCAACTTGCTCTAATTTGGCGCTCAAGTCGTCTAGCTTTTCGGCTTCTTCGGGAATTTCCGGGTTTAGCCGATCGGACATTTCGAGCATTTCCAATTTTTCTTGTTCCAACTTTTGCCGATCGAGTTCCAAATTTTGGCGGCGAATCTCGCCCTCTTTGGTTTTCGGGATCGGTAAGGGTTCGTTGAAGGTATTGGAGTCGAGGGCGAAGAAGTCGATACCCCCGCTGCGAAACGTGTAATAGCGGTTGGGTAAGCGGGTAAAGCGTCCGGGTTGGTAGCGGATGCAGCGGCCTGTGCTGGTGCTGGCGGTGTAGTGGGCGTCTAGGTGGCGATCGAGCTCTCCCGGCAATTTGTGAGCCCTCAGGTAGTCGAGAAAGGCTTTGGCGTAGGCATTTCCGATCTCCGAACCGTGCCAGCCGACATCGAGATCTAACTTGGAACCCAGCAGCCTCCGCAGCGGCAAAGCAGTCGCAGAGAGAATTCCGTAGAATATCGGCAAGTCGTAGTAGTCGTGGTTTCCCGGTACGGGCAAAAACGGAAAGTTGAACACCATGCGATCGTAAGCAATCCGAGATGGTTGCTCGCCGCCGACGATAAACTCTCGGTAGGGGCGAATAAAGTTTTGCAAGTAATATTCACTCGAACCCACCAGATAAACTACATCGCCCGTATGCAGAGCAAAACGGCAACTTTGGCGTTCCCGCAGCATCAACTCGGCAACCTGCCGCTGCGGGTTGTGGCCGCGGTGGTTGCCGGTGCCGCTGTCGCCTGCGACTAAAAATGAAAATTCAGGACAGTCATCGGTTCGATCGTCCAAAACCATCTTAGTTTGGTCAATTCCCCGATCGGCGATCGACTTTTCTTGCCACCGCACCCGCTCGTTCATTTTGCGGATTTTGACTGTTATTCGCGGGTCGGACACGAATTTCACGCCACCTAGTCTCCCAAATTGCTCAGTTCCTAGTTAATCTTGCAGCGATCGCACGGGTGTTTACCTCTGTCTAAAAGCTGAACATCGCTCGATCGCTGGCGCGTGCGGGCTACAACCAGGTTTCTGCTTCCCTAGAAGTCGATCGACCCAGATTGAGAAAAACCGCGTTTTTTTGAGATTTAGCGATCGGGCGGTTGTAAACTCACTATTGTTAAAAAAAATGCAACTGCTTTTGCTTTGTCGGCGATCCAAACCCCGATAGTCATAAGTCATTCCCAATCCTGCAATTTTTCAATCCTGCAATTTTTCAATCCTGCAATTTTTCAATCCACAATCTAAAATCTAAAATGGTATCCGCTCAAATCTAATGTTATTGATGATACAGAACCTTTTAGTTCCCAGAATCGCGGCAAATTTTTAATTTTTAATTCTCTTCTGGCGCTCTCTCCCTCTCTCCCTGTATTCCCCTCTGGCTTTTACCCCCCGATCGGACTTCTGACAAAAACAAGTTTTCACTCACGAGCGATGGCACGATCGCAGCGCGTTTTGATACCATTCAATCAAGCCCAAGACAATCAGGGAATGTAGTGGAGGTGCGTAAATGGAGCTTTTCGGAGAACAAAAACGGTGTCTGGATGCTTTGGTAGCGTCGATCGAGCAATTGGGAGGTCGAGTAGACATTCCGAAGCTGGAGCAGATAGCAGAGCTCATCATTCAAACGATGAGGGGGCCTTGGCGCTACTTTCACACGTCGGAACACATTTTTGAGGTCGGAGGGTCAGTCGATCCGATCGAGGTACTGGCTGCGCTGTTTCACGACCTCGTGTACGTCCAAGTCGATCAGGGCGTAAGTTTCAATATCAGCAGCGCCCTTTGTCCTTTTGTCCAAGAAGTGCGATCGCAGTTAGTGATTAGAGATCGAACCGAACTACCCGACGATGCCATGTATCACCTGGTGGCCTCTGTCTTTGGGTTTGTTCCAGGCAAGATTCTCTCTCCGTTTGCCGGCCAGAACGAATTCTTGAGTGCCGTGATTGCTGCCAAATCTTTGGAGCCTTTTTTGCCTGCAAGTACGATCGCCGAAATTGCCGCTTGCATCGAAGCTACGATTCCTTTTCGTCCGATTTCGGCCAGCGGTTTGAGTGCGATCGAACTTTTGCACCAGCGCTTGGTAAGTGTAAATCGCGATTTGAATTTCGGATGGACTGATGCCGAAACAGCAGAAATTGTCAAGCGTTCGGTCAGGTTAGCCAATCGGGATGTAGAGAATTTTGCCTCTCCAAATTCCTCTAATTTCTTAGACAATACCTGGAACTTGATGCCAGAAACCAACCACGAATTGAGCAATGTCAATTCCTATACCGTGGGCGGATATCGCAAATCTCTGCAAAAGATGGAAGGATTTTTAAACTTCCTCAAACCAGAACTGGTTTTTCAGCAGTTTATGCAAGAACCGGACAATGAAACCTACGCTCACATGATTGCCCAAACTAGAAAAAATATCGCAGTCGCCAAACTTTATCTGGGTATCAAACTAATTACGATCGCAATTTTAGAAGCTCTTTCCTACCGTTTGGGGCGCGACATTCCGCTTTCGACAATGATGGGAGAATTGCGCGCACCAGGATTTAAAACATCGGTTTTGGAAGATTACTTGCCCAACAGACAAATCGCTTACCCCTTAGAAAGTCAGTTGGAAAAAGAGGTTTTAGATTTGTTAGCAATAGGACGTAATCAAGAATCTCCCTATGATATTAAAAACTCCCCCGTGGCTACGTTTATTATCAAATCTATCGGCTTTGCAGAAACCGAAAACTTTTTGAAGAAAGCTCAAGAATTCTTTGCCGGTCACATTTCGTCGGAAGAGTTTCTGTCTTACTGCGCTCCCGATGTCATCGATACCATCTCCTCCGGGGTTATGAAACTCTTTGACAGCAGGAAGACGGCTTTAGGAACAGTTAAGCTAGCTCACCAAACAGTTTCTTAGCATATGTTGGCAAAATCAGGACTTACGCACAACCTAATTTTGGTAAGGTGCGCTCTGCACCTCGTGCACCTTACCGCTATAATTCAATACGCTTGGGTTAACTGTTTACTCCGAGGAGATCCCCCTAAATCCCCCTTAAAAAGGGGGACTTTGAGCAACTTCTTGTCCCCCCCTTGGGAAGGGGGGCTAGGGGGGATCTGGCTTAACTGAACGGTATTGCGCTATAATTCCACCATAAAAACACTTTTTGCGTAAGTCCTGATTCAAAAAAAGAGGACTTTAGTCCTCACAAGAAACAAGCTCGATCGCGCGAAATTAACCGGATATTAGCAGTAATCGCGACTGAGTTATTATTATTCTTTTCTTTCAATTATAATCGTCATGTGAGCGACTAATGCACCGATCGCTCCTACTGCTGCAATCACTGGAAACAAAGTCGCGCTGATGACTCCGCCGACTACTCCCACCGTCAGAGGAACTTCTACTAAAATCCGTCCCTCTTCATTTTTGATAATCAGGCGGCGGATACTCCCTTCGTGAATCAGCTCTTTAACTTTAGCAACCAAATCGTCGCCGTTAATCTTCAACTCCTCGACGCTAACTTTGTCCTGAGTATAAGTAGGGGTTTCTAAAGGAGTCGCGTCAAATTGAACTTCAGTAACTTTTTCGGCAGAAACTTTTCCCGATACAGGTATTGATTCGAGTTCTCTTGCCCCGACAGGTTCTTGTACGCGATCTGTAGGTGTGTCCATTTTTTGTTCTCCTTTTCGGTAAAAGTATTTTTGTATAGAATTATTTAGAATAATAACACGCAACTTTTTATCCATCAATCATACTTTTGGGTGATATTGCTGCTGTTCAGTTGACAGTTGACAGTTGACAGTTGGCAGTTGGCAGTTGATAGTTGATAGTTGATATAGCGGATCTAGCTCTCATATTCGCGGACGTTGTTGGGAAGAAGGCCCTCTTGATTTAATCGGTTATATAAGCTGTCGGTCATACCTCATCTTTCTGAGAAAGGCTATAGTTGATAGTTGATAGTTGGCAGTTGGCAGTTGGCAATTGGCAGTTGGTCATCAGTCATTAATCATCAGTCATCAGTCATCAGTCAGAAGGAAGATTTTTCCCCCTCTCTTCCCCTCTCCCCTTCTCCCTCTCTCCCCCTCTCTCCCTCTCTGCTTGTGCCAATACGCTAACTGTCTACCTCTGAGCCTCCTACCGCCACACCCGCGAACAACCTCAGAGCGAGACAGCCACAGGATTAGAGCTACTTTCACACCTTGTATATTCAGACTCAGCGGATGTAGAGGTTGAAATACTGACATTGTACTGAAAGTGCGATCGCCCCGCCGTGTATAGATTTAACACATCTAGTTCGGCAAACCGCACATGGAAATCCTCGCTTACTTTCCTCAACAGTCATTTTTATCCAAGTCACTGCGATCGCCCCACAAAACCCGGCCTCCCGAGGTTCCTCCCATGAACATCCTAGAGTTTCTAATGAGAATTGCTTAAAATAAAGGGGAAGCAGTAGTAATTATGATCGAAATATTATCGAAACCAAACCAATTATCTCAAATTGAAGTTGAGCTTGGCGCAAAGTCGGCTAAAATAGAATTTCTTCCTTCTGCTTCCCCTTTATTTCCCGTGTCCGATTTGGCAGCGACAGAATTTGCATATCAAGTTGGTGGCAGTTTGCAGGCGAATGCTCTTACCTACGTCACCAGAGCAGCAGATAGCGAACTTTACGAATCGTTAAAAGCAGGTAATTTTTGCTACGTGCTCACCTCCCGACAAATGGGAAAATCGAGTCTGCGGGTGCAAACAGCGCGCCGCTTACAAGCAGAAAATATTGCCTGCTCAATTGTTGACATCACAGGAATTGGCACGGCTCAAATAACTCCCGTCCAGTGGTACGCGGGTTTTACAGCCACTCTCGCCAATAGCTTTAAAATTAAAATGAATGTCAAGACTTGGTGGCGCGATCGAGAAGACTTGCCACCAGCCGTCAGATTAAATGAATTTATCGAACAAGTATTGCTTCCGGCGATCGATCGCAATATCGTAATTTTTATCGACGAAATTGACAGCATTCTCTCCCTGAACTTCTCCAGCGACGACTTTTTTGCCTGGGTGCGCGGCTGCTACAACAAACGCGCCGAAAATCCCGAATACAACCGCCTGACTTTTGCCTTATTTGGAGTAGCGACTCCTCAAGATTTGATCTCTGACAAAACCCGAACTCCGTTTAATATCGGCCGCGCCATTGAACTCAAAGGATTCGATCTTGCCGAAGCCACACCTTTAGTCAGAGGATGGCCAGAAAAAATCGATAATTCCCACGAAATTCTCAAAGAAATCTTAGCTTGGACTGGAGGACAGCCATTCCTTACTCAAAAACTTTGTCAATTAACTGCCCAGAAGTTAGCAGCAGAAACCAGCCGCGATTGCCATAGCCCAGCCAACTGTCAATTATTTATTGCCGAATTAGTGCAGTCTAGCACCGTAGAAAACTGGGAATTTCAAGACGAACCCGAACATCTCAAGACAATTCGCGATCGCCTCCTGAGAAATCAAGAGCGCATCGGCCGTTTGCTAGGACTTTACCAACAAATCTTAGCAGATATGACTCTGCCAAACGGCGCAGAAAATACCGCAAAAGAGTCGATTGCTCAATATAATTTAGCTAAATACAGTTCCCAAAAAATGGAACTTTTACTGTCAGGTTTAATCGTCCAAGATGGAGGAAAACTGAGAGTTTACAACCAAATTTATGCGTCTGTTTTTAATCGGGAATGGATACACCAAGAATTAGCAAAGCTCCTGCCTTACTCCGAGTCTATCTGCGCTTGGGAAGCCTCCAACCACACAGACGCTTCCCGCTTGCTGCAAGGCAGAGCTCTCGCAGAAGCCTTAATCTGGGCGGCTGACAAAAGTTTGAGCGATCGCGATTATCAATTCCTCTCGGCTAGCCAAGAACAAGAAAATCTGGAAGTTCAAAGAGCTTTGGAACTAGAAAAAGCAGCTTCGCAAATATTAACCGAAGCAAATTTAGTTTTGACTAAAGCTCAGCAAAAAGCCAAGCGAACAGTCCAATTTAGTTTGTTTGCACTCGCTGTAATTTCTGCTATCTCTGGTAGCGTGCTCGTGCAGGTGCAGCGAGTAGCCCAGAAAGCTGAAAATCAAAAAAGACAAGCAATAATTACCCACATAGAAGCACTCAATTCTACCGCCGATATTTCCCTAAGCTACGATCAGCTAGGAGCTTTAATCGCAGCAGTCAGTGCTGGCAAAAAAATGCGAGAGATAGAAGTTTCCCCAACGCTGAAAGCACAGACACTAAATATACTGCACCGAACGGTAAATGCAGTTAGAGAACGCAATCGTTTGCTTAAGGGACACACGGCTAATTTCAGCCCGGATGGCAAGTTGATTGTGAGTGCGACTGACGAATTGTTGGTGAATTTCTTTCAGCCTAACGGTAAGTTAATTTTGAGTTTGCCTGGACACACCGAGTCAATTACTGAGGTAGTTTTTAGTCCTGACAGTCAGTTAGTTGCTTCTACAAGTTTTGACAAAACTGTCAGAATTTGGCGCCGCGACGGAACTTTGCAGCAAGTTTTGAAAGGACATCAAGATTTAGTTTGGAGTGCAAGTTTTAGCCATGATTCTCAACTAATTGCTACTGCAAGTTCGGATAAAACTATTAAAATTTGGAATGCAGGCGGTGTTTTGCTGCATACTTTAAAAGGACATACTAGACCTGTTACATCAGTCAGGTTCAGTCCCGACGGTAATATGTTGGCTTCCACCAGTCAAGATCGAACTGTCAAACTTTGGAAACGCAGCGGGAAAACACTGTTTCGACTTGAGAAAACTCTTTTGGGACACGGAGATGAAGTGTGGGGCTGCAATTTCTCGCCAGACGGTGAGAGGATTGCTTCAGCTAGTCACGATTGGAAGGTGAAAGTTTGGAATACTGACGGCAAGTTGCTCAAAACTCTCGATTCTACAGCAGCTTTGGGTAATGTCAGTTGGAGTAAAGACAGCAAGTTGCTGGCAGGGGGCAGCACTGACGGCAATGTGAGACTTTGGCGCCGCGACGGGACTTTGCTGCAAACTTTTAGGGCACATCAAGCGGATGTGTGGAGTGTGAGTTTTAGTGCCGATCGCAAAACTTTAGCATCTGCCGGGAAAGATGGGTCGGTGAAGCTTTGGAGTCTCGATCCTGCTAAAGTAGAAGGTGCCGAACTTGACACATTGCTCGCCGTCGGCTGTCGCTGGCTAGGAGACTACCTGCAATACAATCCGGGTGTTGAGAGCGATCGGCATTTGTGCGAAAAAACTGACAATTGACATTTTGTGCCAATTAGCAGAAACAGGTTGCGGTTGAATTGTCAGGGCGGGCGATCGGCTCCAGATTTGTCGCTACTCTTTTCTGGATTGTCATATAATTTTAGGTAAGGGGTAATAGCAAATGTCCTCGCCCAGATCGCGGATGTCTATCAATCTGAACCAAATTCATGTTATGAAACATTCAAGCTAGTGATAAGTGCTAGATTCTGGTTAGTAGAATTTGGGATAGATTAAACTTACTAAGTAGTCAGGTTGCAAAGGTATCTACTGTTAAATTAATCTAACCTGCTATATCGTTTCGGGTGACAACAGCACGATTAAAGAAAAAAATCATGCTAAATTAACTCGATTGGAGCGAGCCGAGTAGAGTTGATTGCCAAGCTATCAAAAGAGTAGAAAAAGCAGTGCAAATAGTACGCAATACTCCAGCAGCCAACAGCAACTGCCAATTACCAAAGGAGGGAGCAGTGTATGAAACTGATGGGGTAAGTCCCCTGAAATCGCCGCTCGGTTTGCGATCGACTCTAGAGGAATTAACCCTGTACAACTTTCTCCTGGAGTCAGAGTGTCTGGGTGGCGAAGTTACTAAAATTTTTCAATCTAATCCTTTACTTCCCGGCATCATCATTACTGAGAAAGGAAAGTTTGCAGGGATGATTTCGCGCCGACGTTTTTTTGAACACATGAGTCGCCCCTACAGCTTGGAGTTATTTTCTCAACAGCCTTTGTTCATCCTGTACCGCTTTACTAAAACTGATATCTTGGTTCTCGATCGCAAAACCTCTATTATGAAGGCAGTACGGCAGTCTCTAGAGCGATCGCCCGAACTGATCCACGAACCCATTGTAGTTCAGGTAGAGCCGGACAATTACCAACTTTTAGACGTTCACCAACTACTGCTTTCTCAGTTGCAGATTCACGAGTTAGCAACCGTGGCGATGCGGGAATCCCAAGCACAATTGAGACATCAAGCCCAACAGCTCGAACTTGCCCTCCTGGAACTTCAGCGCACTCAAACTCAACTAATTCAAACAGAGAAAATGTCTTCTTTGGGGCAGTTAGTAGCAGGAGTTGCTCACGAAATCAACAATCCCATCGGCTTTATCTACAGCAATTTGCACCACGCTAAAGAGTATACCGAAGGTTTAATGCGGATGCTTTCTCTGTACCGGCAGCACTGTCCCGAATCTATCCCAGAAATTGAAGCGGAATCAGAAAACATCGAACTCGATTATTTGCTGGAAGACTTACCCAAAGTGTTTGATTCAATGCAGCAAGGTGCAGAAAGGGTGCGCGATATCGTTTTGTCGCTGCGGAATTTTTGCAGGTTAGACGAAGCCCAAATGAAGCAGGTCAACATTCACGACGGTATCAACAACACAATTATGCTTTTGCAAAGCCAGCTTAAAGGGAAACCAGGACTGGAGGCGATCGCAATTCACAAAGAATATAGCAAATTGCCGCTGGTGCAGTGCTATCCCGGACAGCTAAATCAGGTATTTATGAATATTTTGGTTAATGCCATTTACGCTCTTGTTGAGTGGAACAAACACGAAAATGTCGATGGGAAAACCCAGAAAAATTCGCAAGCAGGCGATCAAAATAATTCCCGTACAAACACTCAATCTTCAATTTCTAATTCTAGCCATCTGATGCCTGCGATTCTGATTCGCACGGAGTTAGTCGAGGGCAAAAAGGTAATAATTAAGATTTCTGACAACGGCCCGGGGATGACAGAAGATGTTCGGAAGCGGTTGTTTGACCCTTTCTTTACCACAAAGCCTGTGGGCAAAGGAACGGGCTTGGGATTGTCAATTAGCTATGAAATTGTTGTCAATCAGCACGGTGGCGAATTGAAGTGCTTTTCCGAACCGGAAAAAGGAACTGAATTTGCGATCGAGATTCCACTTCAACAGTTTTCCCCACCACATATGTTACCTCGGTTTGCCTGATGACTGCTGTTCGCGATCGGGGACAGCACTAGCTCGAAAGCGAGCGGGGACAGCACTCATGACAACTGTCAACTGTCAACTGTCAACTGTCAACTGTCAACTGTCAACTGACTACGGACTACCTTTGCAAACCCACTTCCACAAAACATGACTCGGCCCCTGTTGGCGAATGCGGCGCACTTGTTGTTCCAAACCCTGTTTTTCCCGCAGGGGCAATCCTCGCACGATGTTGCGACTGTGCCAAGTTAGCACTGCTAAAGTCATCGCCAAACATATACCCAAACCGAGAGTGGGCCAGCGGTGAAAATATAAACCGTAGCGCACCGCCGCCCAAGTAAAGTTTTCTAACCACAAATCGATTTCGTGACGCAAACTCCAAATGCTCAAAGAACCGACGCTAATCCACAGCAATATCACAGTTAACCAGCGGCCGTAAACTGTTAGTTTGTGAAGCCTTTGGACTTCAATTTGAAAATTTGGGTCATTAGTCATGGCAGAAGGAAGAAGGAAGAAGGAAGAAGGAAGAAGGAAGACCGAAGTTGCAATCGACCGCATGGGGAAATTGCAACGCGAGAACGTCCTAACCGTCTTGGCGCGGTTACAATAACACCAGTCAACAGCTCGATCGCTAATGACTGATGACCAACAATCGTTAAACTTCTTCTGATGGGTTAATTCCTTCTGCGGGGACGGCGATGGATTTGCCTGTACGACTGCGCCACCAAGCTAGCAGCGTGCTAGCAATGAAAATACTGGAATATGCACCAGCAATAAAGCCGACAATCAAGGCTAAAGCAAAGTATTTGAGGGTTTCGCCGCCAAACAAAAAGATGGAAAACAAGGTCAGCAGCGTCGTCATGGTCGTGTTAATTGACCTTCCCAGAGTCTGCATGACGGCATCATCGACAATTTGATCGATCGACTGTCCGGGATTTAGCTTGATTACTTCCCGCACGCGATCGTAAATTACCACTGTATCGTTAACAGAAAAACCGATAATTGTCAAGAGCGCAACCACAAATAAACTGTCAACTTCCACTCCTATAGCCAAACCCAACATTGAGAAAATGCCCAGGGTAATTAAGACATCGTGAAACAAAGCAACAAAAGCAAAAAAGGCATAATCTAACTGAAACCGGAACGTCAGATAAAGAGTAATGCCAGCAAAAGAAAGGAACAAAGCTAGCAAGCCGGAAGTAAATAACTGTTTGCCGAGAGTAGGGCCAACCGTATCAATTTGAATAGATTGAGGAGCAAAAGCGCCTATTTTATCGCTCAAAGCTGTTTGCAACTTAGTCCGCTGTTCGACATCCAAAGTTTTAGTCCGCAGGGACAAACCGCGCTGTTCTTTGCCGATAACTTGAATGCTGCTGCCGGCCAAACCTTGGGTGTCGAGGACTTGGCGGACAGCAGCAATATCGATGGGTTTACAATTTTCCGGTTTCGTGCAGTCGAGTTCAAATTGCAGCCGAGTGCCGCCGATAAAGTCCAAACTGGGGCGCAGCGGTGCGCGGATGTCGGGACGAGTCCAAGAAATCGCCATCGACACTATACCTGCAAGGATTATAGCGGCGGAAAGACTCCACCAGATCGATCGCTGTTTGATAACACTGAATTGCATAATTTCGCGGGAATTGGGAATTGGGAATTGGGAATCGGTAATCGGTAATCGGTAATCGGTAATTGCGAGTTGGAAATTGGTAATTGCGAATTGCGAATTAATTTACAACTGATTTTTAGCAATTTTTACTTAGCCAATCTTATCGATTACCAATTACCCATTACCCATTACCTACTAGCTATTAGCTATTAACTGTTTTCGACAAACCGGGACAAAACCACTCGGGTTTGCGTAATTTGGGAAAGCCCAAGACTACCAACATTAGAGTGCGACTGCAAGTAAGAGCAGTAAACATACTCACTGCGACGCCCAAGGCCAGCGTTACAGCAAACCCTTTGACTAAACCAGCCCCCAACCAGAACAAAGCAGCACAAGCAATCAGTGTAGTTACGTTGCCGTCTAAAATGCTGGAAAAAGCGCGGTAAAAACCTGATTCTACCGATCGATAAAGCGTCTTCCCCGCCCGCAACTCTTCCCGCGTGCGCTCAAAAATCAACACGTTAGCATCCACGGCCATCCCGATGCTGAGCACAAAACCAGCAATTCCTGGCAACGTTAATGTCACCCCCAACAGCACGAAAGCGGCCCAAGTTAACAAAGCATAAATTAACAGAGCAATATTGGCAATTACGCCGGGGAGTCGATAGTAGCCAACCATGAAAATCAAGACTAAAGTCAAGCCACCGATGCCTGCATTAATACTGCTTTGAATGCTGTCTCGTCCCAAGCTGGCACCTACTGTGCGGTTTTCAATAATTACGACAGGCACGGGCAAAGCACCGCCGCGCAATTGCACCGCCAAGTCATTAGCCTTCTGTGCTGTAAAGTTGCCCGAAATTTCGACATTACCGCCTGTGATACCTGTTTGTTTGTACTGATCGCTAACAGTCGCAGCACTAATGAGTTCGTTATCTACAAAAATGCCTAGGGTGAGGTTTGTACCAGCAATGCTTTTGGTCAATTCGGCAAACTTTTGGGCCCCCTCAGTATCGAACCGTAGCGCTACAGCATAGGTGTTGCCTAAGGAATTGGATGTGGCGAAAGCATCTTTGAGGTTTTTGCCGGTGATCTCGGTACGTTCGTAAAGGTTGGCGGTAAGCTGTTTAATGTCCTGATTCTTTTTGTCGATCGCAGCTTGGTTGTCTGCGATCGCCTTAGCATCTCCTTTTGCCTGCAACTCCTGCTGCTTTCCCAGCATTCCAGCAAGTTCCTCTTTCCTAACCTTCAAAAAAGCTCCTTCTTGCGGTGTCTCGCGCCGAAAATCTAGCTGTGCCGTACCGCCGAGTACCCGTTCCGCTTGTTGCGGATCGCTTACTCCAGGCAACTGAACCAGAATTTGATCGCTGCCTACGGTTTGTACAACTGATTCGGAGACTCCCAAACCATTAACTCGGTTTTCGATAATTCGCCTCACTGCTTCTAGATCCCGCTCTTCAATTTTCGGGATATCTTTGGTAGTTTTCACCTGAATTGTGAGTTGCGATCCTCCTTGCAAGTCTAATCCCAGCCGCGTCGGAATTGTTGCTATCACAGTAATAGCGGCTACGATCAAAACAAAAATTAGGGCTAATAATGAACGTTGTTTTTGCATACTTATAGTAGTTGACAGTTGACAGTTGACAGTTGGTGAGACTGTGGATTCCTGCACGGTTGAGGTAGTTGGCAGTTTACCAGGGACAGTAATTAGTTGGCAGTGGTAATTGGTAATTCGCAATTGGTAATTGGTAAGGGCAGCTATCAACTGTCAACTATCAACTGTCAACTATCAACTGTCAACTGACTATTTATACTCGCAAACCTACCATTTTTTGGACAGCTTCGACAATTTGGTTTGGCTGGACAATTGTCAATCTTTCCAAATTACCGTTGTAAGGTGTGGGAATATCTTGTGAAGACAGCCGCAAAACTGGTGCGTCAAGTTCGTCAAAATATCGATCGCAAATTGAGGCAATTAATTCAGCGCCGATGCCTCCGGTTTTCATGCACTCCTCTACAATAATTACTTTGTGAGTTTTGCGAATAGATTCGCCGATGGTGTCCATGTCGAGGGGTTTGAGAGAAATTAGGTCGATTACTTCTGGATCGAAACCTTCTTTCATGAGTGCCGGCAAGGCTTGCAGGACGTGGTGGCGCATCCGCGAATATGTCAAGATGGTGACATCTTTGCCCGATCGCACAATTTCCGCTTTATCTAACGGCACTAAATATTCTGTGTCTGGCAAATTTTCCTTAAGGTTGTAAAGCAAAACGTGCTCGAAAAACAGTACCGGGTTATCGTCGCGGATTGCTGATTTTAAGAGTCCTTTGGCGTTGTAGGGAGTCGAACAGGCGACAATTTTCAAACCCGGTACTGCTTGGAAATAGGCTTCTAACCGCTGGGAGTGTTCGGCGCCGAGTTGTCTGCCCACGCCGCCTGGGCCGCGAATTACCATCGGCATTTTGAAGTTGCCGCCGGAGGTGTAGCGCAGCATTCCGGCGTTGTTGGAGATTTGGTTGAAGGCGAGGAGCAAAAAGCCCATGTTCATGCCTTCGATGATCGGCCGCAATCCCGTCATTGCTGCGCCTACTGCCATGCCTGTAAAGCTATTTTCGGCGATCGGGGTATCGAGGACTCGGAGCTCGCCATATTTTTCGTAGAGGTCTTTGGTGACTTTATAGGAACCACCGTATTGACCTACGTCTTCGCCGAGTACGAATACAGAGGAGTCGCGGGCCATTTCTTCGTCTAGCGCCTCGCGGAGGGCGTTGAACAATAGGGTTTCTGCCATAGGAGGTGAAGCAATGATTGCAGGAGGTCAGATTAGAATCTTAACCTTTTGGGGGTGTCGGTGAGGATGCGATCGTACATTTGGCAGTTAAGACTGGAGATTTGGCCAACATATATCATAATATTTGTATTATGTCAATCAATATTTAAGTTAACTAGACAGGCGGGAATTCCCCCGCTCACAGCAGAGGAATATTATGTTCCAGACAAAAACTGAACTAACTCTGGAAGAGTTTCTCAGTCTCCCCGAAGGAGAAGGAGATATAACCTACGAACTTGTTGACAATCAAGCAGTACCGAAGATGTCACCGAAAAAATTTCATTCTCGCCTCACCAGAAGCCTGATAAAAATTCTCGAACAGTGGGGTGAAGAACGGGGAGAAATTGGTGTAGAATGGGCAGTTAAATTAACCAGAATGGGGCGAGATTGGGTTCCAGTCCCAGATTTTTTATATGTTTCTTACCGAGAAATTGGGTCTAAAGCCCCGTCCTTCTAGGACGGCTTTTTCTTAACTTTTCTTAATTTTTCTTGGGATTCTCCTGAATCCGCGATAAAATGCCAACATGAAAACCCTGAAGTTTAAGCTGTATCAACATAAGCGGAATAGATTTCTCAAGCGGTCAATTAACGCCGCCGGAGTGATCTATAACCACTGTATTGCCCTACATAAAAGGTACTACAGAATGTGGGGAAAACACTTAAACTGCTCTAAACTTCAAGCTCATATAGCTAAACTACGGAAGCGTAAACCTTTCTGGCAACGACTAGGCTCTCAGGCCGTTCAGGATATCTGTCAACGCATCGAGAAAGCCTATCAACTATTCTTTAAGCACAATAAAAAGGGAGTAAGACCGCCGGGATTCAAGAAAGTTAGAAGATACAAATCTTTTACTCTAAAGCAAGCCGGATACAAATTTCTCTTAGGCAACAGAGTTAGGATTGGAAATCAGGTTTATCAGTATTGGAATTCCAGGGAAATAGAAGGAACCGTTAAAACCTTAACTATCAAGCGATCGCCTCTAGGTGAACTCTTTATGATGGTGGTTGTGGACCCAGAAATAAGAGAACCCAAAATCAAATCCGAGACGAGTAGAATTGCTGGATTTGATTTTGGCTTAAAAACCTTCCTGACTATTTCCGATGGAACCCAAATTGAATCCCCTCAATTCCTCAAGCAATCCCTAAACAAGCTCAAGCAAGCCAGTCGCCAACATTCAAGAAAAGTTAAAGGGTCAAATCATCGAGAGAAAGCTAGAAAGAACTTAGTTCGTCAGTATGAAGATGTTTCAAATCGTCGTACTGACTGGTTCTGGAAACTAGCCCATCACCTCACAGATAGATTTGACATTTTGTGTTTTGAGACCTTGAACTTGAAAGGAATGCAACGTCTTTGGGGCAGGAAAATATCAGACTTAGCCTTTGGAGAGTTTCTCCAGATTTTAGAATGGGTGGCTCAGAAAAAAGGAAAAGCGATCGTTTTTATAGATAGATGGTATCCATCTAGCAAAACCTGTTCTGCCTGTGGTCATGTTTTAGAAAGTCTAGATTTATCGGTAAGAGAATGGCGTTGTCCATCTTGTCAATCTGTGAATGGACGAGATGAAAATGCTGCTAAAAATATTTGTGCGGTTGGGGCATCGACCGCTAAGTTAGGCTATGTTAGACAGGTTTTGCCTGCAATTGCTGTTTGACCTTAGAATCAAGAGTGCGTTTACGCCGGGGAGTATGTCAAGAACGCTTATCTCCAGACTGGAATCAAGATGAAGCCTGTCCTGTCGTCCCGGAATTAGTCATAGAAATTATTTCACCAGAACAAACTTTCGGTCAGTTAGCTGCGAAAGCGAGAAATTATTTGGATGCTAAGGTATTGCGGGTTTGGGTAGTTGATAGCAAGGCTAGAAGTATTACAGTTTTTTACCCCGATGCAGCACCGCAGACTTATATGGGAGATACTCTATTAAAAGATCCACTTTTTGATGGACTAGAATTTACTGCGGAACAGGTATTTAAGATGGCAAAAATACCATAATTTTTTTTGAATCAGGATTAGTGTGTGCTAGTTCACAAGCTATTCCATTGTTCTAGAGTAATTTGCCTATCTATAATCTCCTCAACCTCTCGAATCATCATCCGTAACTGAGGAACAGAATACTCGTCATTAGAAGGAATAGTTAAGCGATACTCATGATAAATCATAAACTGGTGCTTGCTTCCAGAAAAAGGGTCAGCTAAGCCTAGCTCTTGTAATTTCTGGATAAATTCTCGACGCTTACAAGGTGTCCAACGGCTCAAGGCTAGGCTCCTGATTTAAATCAATATTGTCAATTACGGGCAAACGGTGTCGCAATTTTAACCCTAGCAAAATCCAGTCTTCCAAAGTGGATCGCAACTCATTTTGACACTCTTTTAAAGTTGAGCCAAAGGCGATGACTCCCTTGCAAACAGGAATTTTGCCGACAAAGCTACGATCTTCAAGTTTGTCATACATAGCCTCAGTCATTGCTCGATCGACGTATTCACTCAGAATGAATTTTACAGTCATTGAGTTTTAGTTTCCTTTTGCTTGTCGAATATTTAGCGCTCGGGTATTTAGCTCTCCTTCACAGTTACATCTATTATATTTGTTTTTGTCAAGCTACTACATTTATATCTCAGCAAAATGCTTCTGCAACAAATCGTGAATAAATCGATAACGTCGATCGCCCGTTTTTTGCAGTAACAGTCGATCGCCCGCAGCATCCAGAAAACGCTGGTAATCCCAAGGAATATGACCGCTAGACCACAGCACGAGGCGCAATATCAAACTATCAATCGCCGGAATTGGCGGCAACACAGCACTAATTACCGCAGCCACAGCACCCGCAATCAACCCCCAAATCGAGCCGGAGACTAGGGTGGCGATTACTCCCAAAATTACCCAAATCAGCCCGCCCAACAGCTTAACTCCAAACTGATACTTGCGCTGTTCCTCGCCTGTTTGCAGCCAACTCGACGAGATGCGATCGAGGTAAAATTCTTGAATTCCTTGCTGTTCCATCTTTCTCGCCAACCATCCCAGCCAGCGGCGAATTTGTTCTGGCCGCAGTTCCTTATTTCTGGGATACTGCTTGACTTCCCCAGTCATTTGGTGGCGGATGTAAGCAGTTAACAGATATTTGCGCTGTTCTTCTGTGGAAGTGATCCGCTTCCAAGATTCAATTAAAATATCATCGTAAGCCAAAGCCATCATGCTCAATAATAAGGGAGCTTTTGCTAATTTTAACAACTCCGGCTCCTTCTCTATGCTGTACCAAAGTTCGCGGCTTCTGGCTTCTAGGAGATAATTTTGAATTTGAGTTTCGCTCAGAGGTTTCAGCAAAACTGCTGCTTGCAGTTTAAATCTACTCTGGCAGTTTTTGTAAGCTTCAAAACTGCTGCACGCGACTAAATGTTTGGGTTGAAATTCGCTTTCAAGAAACTGATTGATTGCTTGAATGCAGCTATCTTGGCGGTGGATTTCTACTTCGTCCAAACCGTCGAGGAGAGGTAGCAATTTTTGTTCGGCCAGCCATTTTTTGCCGACAGCCGCAGGGATACTATATTTGTACTGAAGCTGAACAATTAACCAATCTGCGATCGCCCCAGATTCTGCTTTCCACGATCTCAGTTCAAACAGCACGGGTATTGGTAAATTAGGATCTTGTTCGGCGCGCGAAACTAACACCAGAGCCAATTCTAGCAGCGTCGTGGTTTTGCCGGCACCCGTCGCTCCCAAAATGACTAATTTGCCGTTGGTGCGATCGAACACTTGAGAAATGCTAGCTTTGGCTGGAAGCCGAAAACTTGGACGATTTCCCGCTTTCACTTCCACATCCCAACAGCGGCTAACACCGACAGGCTGCGAATCTTGGCTGAGGTTAGCCAGCACAGCAGTATGCAAGGATTGCGATCGGCCGGCTTCGGCTTCCTGCTTCACCTCCGAAAGCAGTCGATCGCGAGGTGGTTGTAATTGGAAAGGAATAAATCTTGACATGACAACTAATAAACTAGACTTCTTGCAAAAATAGTTAGGACGCTGCTCAAAGCCATCCCACAAAAATCTTTTTTCTTGTGGGATGGGCTTCTAGCCCGTCCCAAAATTTGATTAAAAGGACTTTTGCAAGAGGTCTACTGCACCTCGCGCTGGATGCTTACGTTGCTAGAGTTGAACACAATTGGCTCAGAGCAACAGTACCATCACTACAGGTGTCAAGTATAGACGGACTAAAATTATTGTGACAATCATGAATGTTAAATTTTAGGAACTCATCCGGAAACATGAGCCCTGATTAAGTATTTTCACTATAAATCCAATGGTGGTCGCCCCGAATTTCCCGGAAAAATCTTGATAAATCCGCCTAATTACGTATTTTCCCTATAACTTGACTGGCGATCGCGTCAATTCCGCAACCAAAAATATCAGTATAAATACAGAGGAGGTTTTTATGCCATTTACTTCTACTCAAATCATCATTACAGGCTTAGCAGGGCTAGCCACAGCCGTGGGTGTAGCTGCTGCAACTATACAGTCGGGTGCGATTCAACAATCCAATGTAGCCCTTCCAGAATCCCCAGCAGCAGTCAGAAACGAGATTTCACTCCTTCCGGCGAACAACCCCGAATCTGAACCAGCAGAACCTCTGCAAGTAGAAACCCAGCCTGCGGAAGCCCCCAAATCTCAACCTCAACCAGCCAAAAGTGCCGCACTTCAACCACCGCTAATCGCTGGATTCTCGCAGCAAAAAGTTGCCCCAGTAGTTGTCACACCGCCCAATTCCGGCTGTAAAATCAGTATGGCTGTAGTTAGCGATCCGAATCCACCGCTGAATGTGCGATCGCACCCGCAAGTAAACGACAGCAAAATAGTAGGAAAACTGAAAAATAATACCTTTGTTTCCATCGCAGAAGAACAAAATGGTTGGCTGCGAATTACCGAACCGCCCGGTTGGATTGCCAAAAATCGCACCGAAAGCAGTTGTTCTAATGTCAACCAGCAGATTAATTTTTTGACTGGGGGAGATGAAGCGATAGTCAAAGGTCGAATTATCGGCGGTGGAACTCATTCTTACAAGATTCGGGCTGCTAAAAATCAAACAATGACGGTTAAGAATCGGAAAGATGTTTTCCCACAAATTATCACTCCTAGTGGCAAACTTTTAGTAGAAGATCCGAATACACAAGGCAAGAAAACTGAGTGGACGGGCAAAATCCCTGTTACTGGAAATTACACATTTCAACTAGACTCAAATTTCCGTGGCTATGAATACGAATTTTATGTGCGAGTCCGATAAATTCCCAAGAATACCGGGCGGTTGAAACCGCGTCTATACAGACAAAACAAGCCGGACGCCGGTTGAAGAGTGGGCGGTGAAAATTACGTTAGCTTCTTCAGTCCGCGGAGGCGGACTTCCTTTGTGTAGACGCGGTTTTAACCGCCGTCTTAGTTTGTGTAGACGCGGTTTTAACCGCCGTCTTAGCTAATTAAGGAATTTCAGAAAGCGACACATCTAAAATCGCAAATTTCTGCCAATCTTCCGAATCAAAGTGCCACCATTCTGTGCTTATCCCGATAAATCCCTGTTTTTTCATCGCATCTTCAAGCGTTTGACGATTTTTCCGAGATTGAGCGCTGCCACCGTTGTAATCTCTGTGAGCTTTTTTGGTAAAATCGTCATAGGGCGTTGGCATCTCTAATTCTTTGCCAGTGCGATCGACTAAAGTCAAATCCACTGCCGCACCGCGATTGTGTCGCGAACCCCTAGCAGGATTAGCCACATAATTCGGATCTGGCAAAAACTCCCACATTTGCTTAGTCACAGAAAAAGGCCTGTAGCAATCGTAAACTTTCAAACCCAATCCGATTTTTTCTAAATCTGTTTGAACTAGGGCTAATTTTTGAGCAACAGAACTTCTCAAAGCACATTTTGCTACTGTATAAAGTTTTCGTTTCAAGAAATTGTTAGTAGTGGCGTAGCGGATATCAAGACGAATGTTGGGATTGACGGTGCGAATGTCAACAAGTCGCGCCCAACTAGGAAGTTGACTCATGAAAACGCTTTCAGGTGCGATCTGGTTTGATTCTGGTTGAGTAATTTGCACTTGTGGCGACTCCGTTGCGCGGACAAATATGGGATGGTGCAGACCGATCGCACATAGCAACACTAACATAAATGCGATCGGGTATTTTCCAAAACGTTTAAATTTCATAGCTATTCTGATGGCAAGTTTTAGAGAGTAGATTGAGGTCGTTCTTCTGTGGTATAATCAATATTATGATGTCACCGTGATAGCAGGGGAAACTATGAAAACTGCAATTTCACTTCCAGATTTAGTTTTTGAAGAAGCCGAGGCTTTGGCTAATCAGTTAGGATTATCACGCAGTGAGCTTTATACAAAAGCATTGCAGGCTTATGTAAGGCGACATAACCGCGATCGAATTTTGAGCAAACTAAATCAAGTCTATTCTGAAGAATCCTCTGAACTAGATCCAGTCTTGGCAAAGATGCAATTTATGTCCTTACCCCATGAGGATTGGTAATACCAAATTCGGGTTCGTTACCCTCCATCGATCGGCGATTGAATCGGCGATTGAAATCGCTTCTACACATACAAAGTCCGCCTCCG
>NZ_JAEQCT010000097.1:0-24116 GCF_020738205.1 Microcoleus sp. PH2017_24_DOB_U_A | reverse complement strand
AGACTGACATTCCGGGCATTGCATAATATTCCTTTTAAATGTGTGTGATTTGTGACGCTCCGACGACCATTTCATCATACCCTAGTTCAGCAACGCCGAAATCCTCTCCCCCGGAAATCGGATGGGATTACTGTTTAAGCTGTTTAATTTCTACCAGGATTATGGAGTCGAAGAATATTATGTCTACAGTCCAGAGGATAATGAATTAATTGGTTGGCTGCGTTCTGATGGAAAACTCAACTATATTGAATTAATGGATGGTTGGGTGAGTCCGCGTTTGCAGATCCGTTTTCAAACTGCATCGGGAGACTTGGAAATTTATCGCCCTGATGGACTGAAGTTTTTGTCTTATGTGGAGTTGTCAAGACAACAGGAATCATACCAATTCACTATGAACCTGCACTTAATATAGCTTCAAGGATATAGTCCCAACCACAGAGAGATAAAACTTCTTCATTCGTGAGAGATTTGATAATTATATCTACCTGTTCTTTGAGTTTATCTAAACTCGAATAATTTGCCCACTTGAGGTCTTTTTTTGTGTGTTCCCACAATCTTTCAATCGGATTCAATTCAGGACTATAGGCAGGCAAATATATTGGCATCACATGGTCATGCCAGTCTAACAAGAGAGCTTTATGAAAGCTACCATTGTCCATGATAATTAGATTGAAATGGTATGAGTATTTTTCAGCAAATCCATTTAAAAACTCTTGAAAACAGTTGTGATTTAGCTGAGAGAATTCTTGATAATATTGTTCACCTGTTGATGGTTCTACGACTCCATAAACATAGAAGTTTCCTCGTTTCCATTGTTTTTTGCCGACGGGTTTTATCCCCTTCAATGTAATCATCCTGCCCTGCATAGTAATCAATCCAAATCTACTCTCGTCCTGGCACCATATCCTTACAGGCTGTCCTGTTCCGAAATATTTAATCATTACTTTGATAATCTCCCACAGTTTTTTTTTGAAGTTGGCTTGTGCAACTTCGTTCACTTTATTGCTTTGGGGTCTTGGGACTTTGAGGTACGATTTTAATTTATAATGAACTAGGTCATGTACGACTTTATAGCTCACTTTGAGTCCGCATTCTTTTTCTAGCCATATCTGTAATTTCCCATAACTTGTTTCCCCCTCGGGCTCTTGCAGTTTTTTGATTAATTTTTCTCTGACTTCGGGTGGTATATGTGGAGTCTTCCCGGGAGCTTTTTTAACTGTGAGTAATGAGGTAATTCCCCCTTGTTTGTAAGTTCTTAACCAACGATATATTGTTGAAGAGTCTCGCTTCAGCATTGTGGCTAATTCTTTTCTTGTTTTGATTTTTTTGGTGGCAATCCAGTATAATAGCAGTAATTTTTCTTTGCTTACTGCGGTTATAGCCCGTTTGAGTCGATGCTCTAGTTCCTCAACCGTTTCCTGGATTTCTACCTTAAATTTGTTGCCCATATTGGATCTCCTATACTTTTAGCCTAAACCGCTCAATAACTCGGGGTAGACTACTGCGTTTGGAACGATTTTGCGATGTTTGACGCTCATCATTGAGCGATTTACCCCGATTTATTGAGCGGATACATTTAGTGTACCTTCATAGTGAATTGGTATCAGCACAGCGACAAATGGAACAAGAAAGACAAGAGAAAGAGTTAGTACAGCAAAAAGCCGATCGCCTTTCAGAAAAACTCCGAGAAATGGGCATCAATCCCGAGGAAATCTGAATAAAAAAGACCCGGCGGTTGCAACCTCTGTCTTATGGCAATCGTTCATCTTAGGACACGTTGTTATATTATAAACCAAATTTGTAGGGGCAGGTTCACAACAATTTACGGTAAAAATCCATAATTTCATAAACCCGCCCCCACCCACCAACAATACAAATGTACGATAAGTTTTTTGGTAAAATGTTCATGTAAATAAGGGCGGGGATGGGGCGGGTTTATGAGATATTTTGTCTGTTTCAGAGATGGTTGGTGAACCCGCCCCTACAAGATTTTGGAATTGGTTGTGAAGCTATATCTTCGTTTGTATAGACGCGATTTCAATCGCCGTAATTTCTATTTTCAATCCTCAGACAACCTATAATAACTTGACATATAACCAACCAGCCATGCAAAATCCTCGCCAAATAGCCTTTCTCGCACTCCGCGAAGTCCACCGTCGCGGTGCATTCGCAGACGCCGCCCTCGATCGCACTTTACGCAACTCTCAACTCAACGACCTCGATCGGCGTTTAGTCACAGAATTAGTGTACGGTAGCGTTAGGAGAATGCGATCGATCGACTTTATCATCGACAAACTAGCCACCAAAAAAGCCTCCCAACAACCGCCAGATCTACGTACCATCCTACATTTAGGCCTATATCAACTCCAATATCTCAACCACATTCCCCCCTCCGCCGCCGTCAACACCACCGTTCAACTAGCAAAAGAAAACAAATTATCAGGACTCAGCAGTTTTGTCAACGGCTTGCTGCGGCAATATATCCGTTTAACCGAAACCGACTTAAACCCATTAACAGTTACTAACTATAAATCATCAGTCCAACGCCTCGGAATTCTCCACAGCTTCCCCGACTGGCTAGTAGAATTGTGGAACGAACAAATAGGCGAAACCGAAACCGAACAACTCTGCGAATGGTTCAACCAATCTCCCACAATTGACCTGAGAATCAATCCCTTAAAAAGCTCGATCGCCCAAATCGAGAGTGCCTTCCAAGCCCAGAACATCTCAACCAGCAGAATCCCCCATTTACCCCAAGCATTAAGACTAAATGGCAGCACCGGCGCAATTCAAAATCTCCCCGGATATAGCGAAGGTTGGTGGACTATTCAAGATAGTAGCGCTCAATTAGTCACCCATTTACTCGATCCGCAACCGGGGGAAACCATCATCGATGCCTGCGCTGCACCGGGAGGGAAAACCACCCACAGCGCTGAATTAATGCAGGATACAGGTACTATTTACGCCTGCGACAAAACCGCTAGCCGACTCAAAAAACTTGCTGAAAATGCCGATCGACTCCAGATGAAATCTATTAAAATTCATACCGGAGACAGCCGCCACTTCCCAGAATTTATCAATCTAGCAGACAGAGTATTATTAGACGCACCTTGTTCCGGCCTCGGAACCCTCCACCGCCGCGCTGACGCCCGCTGGCGGCACACTCCCGAAAATATTCAACAACAATCGCAACTGCAATCGGAATTACTAGCAAATGCAGCGACATTTGTCAAGTCCGGCGGCGTCTTAGTTTACGCAACTTGCACGATTCATCCTTTGGAAAATGAACAGGTTGTGCGATCGTTCTTAGATAGCAATCCTGACTGGCAAATCGAACCGCCAACCATTGATTTACCAGTCCAGCCATCACCAGAAGGATGGGTCAAAGTTTGGCCGCACAAGCATCAAATGGATGGCTTTTTTATGGTGCGGCTGAAACGAGATTAAATTGCGATCGGATTGAAGTCCGCAAATACATCTGCGTTAATCCGTGTTAATCTGCCATAATCTGCGGTTAAAAATTCCCAATTCCAATTCTTGCAATCAATCCAATGTACATTTAAATTGTTGGTTGGGTGGGGGCAGGTTTATTTCAATTGTTGGTACTCATTAAGGATTATTGGTGAACCTGCCCCTACACATCGCAATTGCTTGTAATTATTGCTTAATATCTCGGTTCTTGATAACGCTCTGGTTCTTGATAAGCTGGTTCTTGATAAGCCGGCTCTTTGTAAGCTGGTTCTTGGTAAGCTGGTTCTTGATAAGCTGGTTCGCGATGCTTCGGTTCGGGATTGGGATTGTAAGGGACGATCGCACCATCGTCATTCATAATCATCCCTCGAATAATCTCCTTCGGTTCGACGGGTTTCGCCTTAATACTGCCTTTGCGGCCCTCCAACTTAGGCAACTTGGGAAACTCCTGCACCGGCATTCCCTTCACAGCTTTACTCATAAAATCGCGCCAATTGTAAGCAGCAGTACCGCTAGTTCCCCCCGTCGGATAATTGTCATCATTCCCTAACCAAACCCCAGTTACTACCTGCGGAATGTAACCGATAAACCACAAATCCCGCACCTTTTCCGAAGTGCCAGTTTTACCAGCCACAGCCCGATCGCCCAAAGAAGCAGGCCCGCCCGTACCACCAGTCACCACACCCTCCAACATCCAAGTAGTAATTGCCGCACTATCCTTATCCAAAACCCGCTTCGGTTTAAAATCAGCCTTATAAATCACATCTCCCCGCTGATCGATCACCTTAGTAATTCCGTGGGCTTCAATAAAATTACCTTCCGACGCTAAAGTACCGTAAGCATTAGTTAATTCCAGCAAATTAACCTCAGACGAGCCCAAAGCTAGGGAATAAATCGGACTTAATTTAGACTTAATTCCCATATCGTGGGCTAATTTAATCGCCGGTTCAAACCCGACATCCATCAACACTCTGACAGCTACGACATTTACCGAACTCGTCAAAGCATCAGAGATCGATCGCCAACCGCTAAACTTTTTCCCGTAATTATTCGGTTGATAGCCGTCGATAATAATTGGCGCATCTTCATAGCTGTCGTAAGGCGAAAAACCCGCCCCCATAGCCGCCGCATAAACCAACCCCTTAAAAGTCGATCCGGGCTGCCGCAAAGCCTGCGTAGCCCGATTAAACTGACTGTCTTTAAAACTTCCGCCACCTACCAGGGCCTTAACTTCCCCAGTTTTAGCTTCTATTGAAACCAAAGCCGCCTGTTCAAAACCCTGACGGCGGCCATCAACATCGATCGCATCTTTAATAACTTGTTCCGCTATTTTCTGCCACTTCAAATCCACCGTCGTCTCGACAGTCAAGCCGCCCGATTCCAAAGCATCCTTAGAAACATAGCGCGGCAATTCCTTGCGAATGTAACTAGCAAAATAAGGCGCGACTACTTTAAATCGCTTCGGTTGACTTTGTTTCACTTTTATCGGTTCCGCCTGGGCTTCCTTCGCCTGAGCCTCTGTAATTACCTTCGCTTCCTGCATTTGTTGCAGCACAATATTGCGACGTTGCTTAGCAATATCCGGATTAACTAAAGGCGAATATTCGCTCGGGGCAGGCGGCAAACCCGCCAAAGTTGCCATCTCTGCCAAAGTTAATTTATCGACGGGTTTGCTAAAGAAAACCCAAGCCGCATCCGCCACTCCGTAAGCATCTGAACCCAAATAAACCAGATTTAAATATCTTTCTAAGACTTGTTCTTTAGTCAACTCCCGCTCTATTTTTTGAGCTAAAAGAGCTTCCCGAACCTTCCGCTTAAGGCTTCTTTCCTGATTGAGAAAAACCACGCGGGCCAATTGTTGGGTAATTGTACTGCCGCCCTGCACCAAATCTCTGGCTATCACATTAGAAGCGATCGATCGCACAATACCTTGATAATCCACCCCGCGATGTTCGTAAAAACGGCGGTCTTCTATCGCAATAAAAGCTTTAGTCAACAGTTCGGGAATTTCCTTAAGTTTCAGCTTATCTCTAGTTGCCGGCCCCGACTGCAACAAAATCGTATTGTCAGCCGCCTTAATTGTCAGCGTCCCGTCGCGGTTAAAAGCCGACAAATCGTTAACATCCGGCAAACCTTTGTCTAAGGTGTATAAAATCCACAAACCGTAGATTAAAGCGCCACTTCCTATACTGAGAACACCTAAACCTATCCAAAATTTAGGGCGCCTGGAGAGCCGTTTTTTAGTATTTTTCTGCGGTGCGCTATCTTCCGGCGGTACAATACTTTCCTGTAGTTCGGTATTTATTTGCAGTTCGGTATTTAGCGGTGCGCTATTTTCCTGTACTTCGGTATTTATTTGCAGTTTGGTGTTCGGCGGTGCAATACTTTCCTGTAGTTCGGTATTTATTTGCAGTTCGGTATTCGGCGGTGCGCTATTTTCCTGTAGTTCGGTATTTATTTGCAGTTCGGTATTTGGCGGTGCGCTATTTTCCGGCAACTCGCTACTATGAGATTGTTCTGGTAATTTATTTCCCAGCAAACTCAAGCCCGGCCCCAACAATCTCTTGCCTTTTTCTTGCAAGCTGCTAACTTGAGGTTCAATTTCCAACCAAACGATTAAGCGCCTCAATCCTTCCCAATCGCGCTTGACTATGGGAAATTCATCCTGTTCTGAGTAGGAATATTCTGATGCTAATTCTGACTCTTCTGGAGGTTCAGCATCTTCTGATATCACATACTCCGATCGCTCACCAGTTATCCGCCCCGACAATTCAGGCGGGGATTGCGATGAGTTTAGCCCGGTGCTATTGGCAGCATTTGGCGATTCTAGATCGGAATTATCGCCTACTCCCTTAGTGACTTTACTCAATTTATCCTTGATATTTGAGAAAAATTCTGACACGTTCAGACCTTCAAACCTCATCAATTTAAATTAAAAATTAAAAATTAAAAAGGCTAACCCCCTTCAATTTTTAATTTTTAATTTGACATTTTTTCTTCAAGAAAACTGTGCATAATCTTGAGTTGTTTATTTTTGGTTAAAAATATTTAACTCAAAATTGCCAACTCAAAATTTTTCTCAACCAGCATGGCCCAGTGCCAAACCCGCTACCAGCATACCCAGTACCAGGAAAGGCTGAGCACTTGCCTGATATTTAACATCATTTTCCAGGGGATTACGCAAAAAGTACATATCCTGAAAAGTGATTTGGGGAACGATCAACAGCAGGAGAATGACAGCGTAAAGGTTTTGGTGAATGCCGATCAGGTAGCCTGCAATGCCTGCTTGAAATATGTCGATCATCAACACGCAAATCCAGGCTGCGGTGCCGATGCCAAACATCACTGGCAAAGATTTTAACCCTAATTGGCGATCGCCCTCGACACTTTTGAAATCATTTACGATCGCAATTCCCAGTCCTGCCAAACTGTAAAACAGCGTCAAAACCATAATGGTGGGATCTAGTGTACCAAACAAAGCTTGACCTGCCCACCAAGGCAGAGCAATGTAGCTAGCACCTAGGGCATAATTTCCCAACCAGCCATTCTGCTTGAGTTTCAGCGGTGGTGCAGAGTAGATGTAAGCCAAAAATGCACCGCCGAGAGTCAAAACAGTCATGATGGGGAATTCATGACCCGCCCACAAGTCTAGAGCATAGGCTACCGCAATGCCTGCGGCTAATAATACCAAAATTTGGGTAACTACTTGGGGAATCGAGATGATACCGGAGGGAATCGGGCGGTAGGGTTCGTTAATGGCGTCGATGTCGCGATCGTAAAAATCGTTCAAAGTTTGAGTGTAGCCAGCCAGCAAAGGCCCTGACATCAACATACAAGCGGAGGCGATCGCAAAATTCTCTAAATTCCAAACATAGTTTCCCGAAGAAGCCGCCCCGCACACCACGCCCCACATCAGGGGAATCCAGGTAATCGGTTTCATCAGTTGCAAGCGAATCTTCCAGATGGAAGTTTCCCCGCTAGCAGCCCCTTTCATACCCAACATTTGCCGAGTTTTGGCACTGCGGCTGTCTGCTTGAGGATTGTCTGCTGCGGTTTCTGGGGGAGTTTGGGATGGAGGAGAGTCAGACATAAGTGTGATTTTAGGGGTAATCTGCTGTTGTGTCGTTTTGCATTTTAATAATTCTGTAGAATAGCACCAATATTCCAAGCATTGTCTAGTCCACAATTTTTTAGATCCCTGACTTGGGAGAAGTTGTCGGAAATCTGGGTATTATATTTTTTGATATGGGATTAATTACGATCTGGCGATCGGATTTTCAGACGATGCTACTTTGAGATTATTTCATCGGGCAAAAAGTTGGAATCTAGAACCTCAGTAGAAGTATAAACGGACAATTGCGGAAACGTCTCTATCGACAACCCAGTTTCAGCACTTGCTTGTTCTACTGCATCCGCATAACATTCAGCTAACACCTCTTCCAGATATGGTCTTAGACTGGGGGAATCTTTCACAGCTTTGCGAATACGTCTACGGTGTTCAGCAATGCTAGCTTTCCAACTACCGCTTCTGCGATCGGGTTGAAATTGCCACTTCAGCAAGTGCAGGATAATTACCACAAGATTACTTTCCAAACTCCTGCGTTCACTTCGGCCCATGTCTTCTATTTCTTCAATCAAGTTTTCCCAATCGATATTTGAGTAGTCGCGAGACCGCAACTTTTCCACAGTGGTTTCAATCCATCTGAGGTAATCGGTATCATACAATTTATGTCGGTCAACTTCTAATTTTGTTGTCATAAGCTGTTCCTAATTCAACAATTTGGACACTTTCATTGCTGACGCATGGGGAGCAAGAAACCCGGTTTCTACGAGTTTTGGGTCGAGTCACAAGAAATCTAGTCAGAAACCGGGTTTCTGAGGTCTGCGTGCATCAAACTCTTGTGGGGTGGGCTTCTCGCCCGCCCTCAAAATAAAAATTAAATCCACAACAGCTTAACAACTACCAATTAACAAATCAACAAATATGGCGGTAGGAATCAAAAGGCAGTCCCGTCCGCCGCTTGACATCAACAACTGATTTGTACGCGCCTTTGCTTTGCCTTTCTCTAACTATTTTTTCAGCCACAACCCCATCTAAACCGCTTTCGATCAACTCTGACGGCGAAAGAATGTTTAACCGCTTCCAAGTAAACTGCGATTCTTTTTGATAATTGTAGCTAAAGCAAATCATCGGGGCGATGCGTCTGACGTGACTTTCGGGTACTCCGGCGATTTCCGATAACTCTTCGGCGTGGGTAAAAAGGTAGCCTTCGTTTTGCAAAGATTCAATATCGTTAGCGTAGACGATCGGCAAACCCAAGATTCTGACCATATCATCTTTGGTACACTCGTTAATATCTATTTTGCCGCGCACGTTGGCTAGTTCTTCGGCATTTGTCGCAGTTGCAGGAACCAGCAAGCCTCTGGGTGCGGTTTTGATCAGATAGCGCTTTTTCAAAGCAAAGGCTGTGACAATTTGAGCTATCCAAACGAGGGTGCCGAAATTAGCTGAAGAAGATAGCGCTAGTGCTGCTAAAGTAAAGCAAACACCCCATCCCATCCAACTGCGAATATTTGTTTTTTGCCCTGCATAGACGATCGCCAATCCGCCAAAATACGGAATAAAAGAATACCACACCCAGTTTGGAGTTTGACGCAGCCAGTATAAATCTTGAGACACTTTAGTTCTATCCTCGCTCGACTTTAGATTTCAATACGGTTCACTTAAAAATGTTTCTTCCCCGGAGATCCCCCTAAATCCCCCTTAAGAAGGGGGACGAAAGAGAATATCTTGTCCCCCCCTTTGCAAGGGGGGTTAGGGGGGATCTCCGGGCTTAACTGAAGCGTATTGGTTTATATTTGACTCTTGTGTAAATCCCAGCCTTTTGATAGTGGCTTCCCTTCTTCCTTCTTCCTTCTTCCTTCTTCCTTCTTAACTACAATTCCCGCAGCAGTTTTTGGCGTTTTTCTTCATATTCTTCGGCGGTAATTGCGCCCATATCGTAAAGTCCTTTCAATTCTGCGATCGCCCCTGTGACATCTTTTGCCCCTCTGAGGGCATACCCAGACGGCAACATTCCGCCATTGTACTGTGCATTAAAAGCTGGTTCCGACATCAGCAGCAGCCCAATGAAATCGAAAAATGCGATCAGTGAGGGAATTAATGTCCACGAAAAGAGCAAATAGAATACTCCTGCTACATTGTTGCCCAAATAAAATTTGTGGCCTCCGAAACCTCCGATAAAGAAAGCTAACACAACTGCTACGGTTTTATCTTTTACCATTTTTCCCTTTCCCCAGTTTTTTATTTTAACGAACGCGATAGACAACGAATGCGATCGAGGCAAGCAATATTACTAATTCTAATTTTTACTCATTTATTTGGGTTTTTGCGAAACTTGGACATCGCAAAATACAGCAGAACTATACCGGCTTGAGCCTGTAGAATGACTGAGTAGCCTCTCAAGAAATAATTGAGTTCGCTACCGGAATTGACAGAAAATATTAAAATGCCTAGGGCTGCGTAGGGTGCGAAACGCATCCAACTTGGCGTTCTCTCTAACTTGTGGCTGTTGAAATTGCTCATTGGTTTGAAACCTCATCCTTACTTAAATTTAACATAAAAATTAGCAGAATGGTCACGCTCGGTTGGGTGCGATCGCCCGGGCTAACCTGACATCGATCGACCTACAAGATATTACTTCAATGTTAAAGCAAGTTTTTCCGTTAAAGTCAGCGACCGGGCGATCGCCAAATTCCACCTCAGCAGACAATGCCGATAGATGTCACAAAAGCCCGGTTTATTCACAATTATTAACAACCGCCCGAATTAACCCGCGCTGCCGCCCAAAAGAAACAGACTCAAGAGAGTTCCGCTATTCCAAAGACTGTGGAGAAGCATGGGGGCGAGGAGATTGCGCGATCGCGTGTACACAAACCCCAACACCGCGCCCAAAGTCGCCAAAGGCAGAATCTCAGAGACACTCAAGTGAGCCACCGCAAACAAAAAAGCCGAAGCTGCGATCGCCCCAGAAACAGGCAAATAGCGAGTCAGAGAAGGCAGTAGAAAGCCCCGAAACACGATTTCCTCAAAAACCGGAGCGGCGATCGCAGCAGTGCCGAAAAACACCGCCAGAGCCACGTTGTCCCTACCTTCAAGGACGATCGGCAAAATCGGATTGCTGCCGCCTTGTCCCTGCCATAATTGTTGATTGATCAGCGACACCACAACCACCAAAGGCAAAGCCACAAAATAGCCGCCAAACCCCCACAAAAACCAATTTCCCCGCCAATCTATCCGAAACCAACCATCAGGTAAAGGTAGAAAAGACTTGACCGAAAAATACAGTACCGAAAGCCCGCCAGCCGACAGCAACAAATAAGTAGCAAAGATATAAAAAGCCTTTTCGCGCCCGTCAAAAGTAGCAGGGTTCAGTTTAAGAACAGCTAGAGAAACTGGCAGCAAAAAATAGGGAATCAAGATTTGCCCGACAAAGAAAAAGCCGACCACCAGCACCTGCCAAACAATCTCGCCATCCCAAGGCACATCCCAAGTCAAGCTGGCATTGCGCGCCAACAGCGGCCCCGAACCTGCCTTATCTAACTGCTGGCGCTGCAACAGCCACTGCACGCTCAAACCAACCAGCAAAACCGTGCCGATACAAAGAGATATAGCCGGAACGCCAACAACAATTGCCAACTTTTCTATAGCTTGCTCAGCCGTTACTTGCTCTGCTGCTTGCAGCGCCACCAGCTCTTTAGAACGTTCTTGCAGCTTGTAAAGTTGTGCTAGAGCGCGATAGCGAAACCACCCATCCAAAGACTTTTGAATGCGCGGCTCAGCATCCGGCAAAAGTTGAGGCGGATTGCTCCAAATTCCCGTTAAAACCTGAGCAGTTACCACGGAAGGATCGGCATCAATTTCAGTTTTGTACCGCGTAACTAAACCCTGCCAAGTTTGGATCGCCTCCTTCGTTTTGCCGCTGCTTGCCTGCAAAACTCCCAATCGCAAGTCAAGTTCGTTTAGCAGCGCTGACTGTTGGCTTGTCAACTCTTGCACAGCCTTTTGTTGTGCCGATTTGAGAGCAGAATTTTCCGACTTTGAGACGAGAGTCGGCGGAATTTGTTTGAATTGTGCTTGAGTTGTTTCGAGAGTTTTTTGAGTCGAATCTCGCGCGTCTTTATACTGCGTTAAAGCCGTATTTAGAGGATCGGAACCGATAATATTGTTGCGCGCCGAACTTAAATTAGCACCCTGATTATTTTCTCCTTGCCACTCCGAGGCGTGCAGCAGCAAATTTGTCTGATAGAGTTCCAGCCGGCTTTGGATTTGGGGTTCACTCCAACTAGCAAGTAAAGATAAACCGACCAGAGCGATCGCGATCGCCGTTAAAATACCTAAAATTATCCGCTTCAGTGTCATTCCTGGTTTTCCGTCCCGCGCAAATCTGTGTCTAACTCTTTCCCATCTTTAATCATAGGTCGTTGCAGCCGAGAGTATCCCGCCACCTGGTAAAATTTCACTGGTTAATCTTTTTGACTCGCCTCGCACCCGAAGACTGGGTAAGGTACGCACCAGCACCCACGGACTCAGTAACAGGCTAAATCTAAAATCTAAAATCTAAAATCTAAAATCGAATGACCCGCATTATCTTAGTCCGTCACGGCAAAAGCACATACAATCAAGAACGTCGCATCCAAGGCCGCCTTGATAAATCAATTTTGACAGAAGCAGGCCGCGCCGGCGCAAAGCAAGTAGGCGACATCCTGAGCAGTATCACCTTTGATGCCGCCTATACAAGTCCCCTGCAACGAGCCAAAGAAACAGCCGAAATCATCCTGTCGCGCTTGACAAATCCGCCACAACTCCAGCCAACTGATAAATTGATGGAAATCGATTTGCCATTGTGGGAAGGAATGCTGCGTCAAGAGGCGATCGACCAATTCCCCGAAGCATATCAGCAATGGCAACAACATCCCGACAAATTTTCCATGAAAATCCCCTCCCCCGAAGGAGAAATCGAACACTTTCCGGTACTAGCCGTTTTTGCTAGCGCCCGCAAGTTTTGGGAAGAACTTTTATCACGCCACACTTCTGGCACAATTCTAGTAGTAGGTCACAACGGAATCAACCGCGCCCTAATCGCCACAGCTTCAGAAATCGCCCCAGATTACTATCAATCAATTCAACAATCAAATTGCGGAATTAGTGTCATCAATTTGGGATCTGCCGATGAACAAACAGAGTCCAACAATAAAATTGCTGTTCAATTAGAATCGCTGAATTTAACCGCCCATACCGGAGAAATCTTCCCCAAACCGAGGGACGGACACAGCGGCCCGCGCTTGTTGCTAGTGCGTCACGGCGAAACAGACTGGAATAGAGCAGGTAAATTTCAAGGACAAATAGACGTACCACTCAACGATAACGGCCGCGAACAAGCTCGGCAAGCCGCAGAATTTCTTAAAGATGTAAAATTAGATTTTGCCATCAGCAGTTCCATGCTGCGCCCGAAAGAAACTGCCGAAATTATTCTCAAATATCACGGCGATTTGCAACTCGAACTCCGCGACGAATTGCGCGAAATTAGCCACGGACTTTGGGAAGGAAAATTTGAATCAGAAATAGAAGCATCCTATCCAGGTTTGCTCGAAGAATGGAAAATATCTCCCGAAAAAGTGCAAATGCCAGAAGGAGAAAATTTAGAGCAAGTTTGGACAAGGGCGATCGCAGCGTGGCGAGAAATTGTAAAATCAGTTAGCGGTACAGGAATTGTAGTTGCCCACGATGCCGTCAACAAAGCCCTTCTCTGCCACCTATTCAACTTAGAACCCGAACATTTCTGGAAATTCAAACAAGGAAACGGCGCGGTTAGCGTGATTGATTATCCCCACGGCCCCGATGGTTTGCCCGTATTGCAGGCGATGAATATCACAACTCATTTAAGTGGCGGTGTTTTCGATCAAACAGCAGCCGGAGCACTGTAATTTTTGAGGTGTTAACTTAAGTCTAAAATCCTTGATAAATCTCGCTGTTAGCGTAGTCTCGATCCCCCCTAACCCCCCTTCTTAAGGGGGGGGACAAGAGCCTTATCAAAGTCCTCAGACTATCCGGGGGCTGCAAGAGTGCTTCCGGTTCCCCCCTTCTTAAGGGGGAGTAGGCAGGGTGGTTTTATAGTCATCATAGAAATAGGTACGTAGTTGGGCTTCAGCCCTCTTTAGACGTATTTATAAAGAGGGCCCAAGCCCAACTACGTACCTTGATTAATATGACAGTTGCGTCTAATACGCCACCCGACGTTTGAGCGATGCTTTCAGTAGTTTCAGATTTATTTTTCGGACAATAAAACCGCCCTGCTTCTTAAGAGGGAGTAGGGGGCAAGAATGCGGGGGGATCGAAGGCCTAATTATCAAACAGTAGATTGATAGCACGTTTAAAGCTTAAGTTAACACGAATACCAATACCCTCCCCCACGCTTCGCCGGACAAAAGTCTGAATTTTAATAGCAACCACGAAACATCAATTGCAGAAACCCTTGCCTTTCTTCCCTCTTGCTTCGCGTCCTTAGCGTCTTCGCGGTTCGTTCTTCCCTCTTCCTTCTTCCCTCTTCCCTCTTCCCTCTTCCCTCTTCCTTCTTCCTTCTTCCTTCTTCCCTCTTCCTTCTATATGAATCGCGAACTGCTACAAAACATAAGAGTAATCGATCCAATTTCAAAGATCGATCGCACCACTGATATTCTAATTACAGGAAATCAGATCGCAGCAATCCAAGAAAACATCACCGAAATTCCCGCCGACACAGAAGTCCGGGATTGCCGAGGCCTAATTTTAGGGCCAGGATTAGCCGATATCTACAGTCATAGCGGAGAACCAGGTTTTGAGGAACGAGAAACCCTCGAATCCTTAATGCAGGCTGCGGCGGCTGGCGGTTTTACCCGCCTAGCGATTTTACCCGATACCTCCCCACCAGTGGACAACTTGGCCGGTTTAGCCTTGTTGCAACAACACATCCGCAATTTATCGCCCTCCCTACCGCGCTTGTATTTCTGGGGCGCGCTGACAGCGGGCGTTAAAGGGCAACAGATGGCCGAGTTGGGCGAGCTGGCCTCCTCTCCAATAGTAGGGTTTGCGGACGGTTTCCCGCTGTCTAATCCGGCTCTGGTGAGGCGTTTGCTTGAGTATATCCAGCCCTTGCATAAGTCGATCGCCTTGTGGCCGTGCGATCGCACTTTAGCCGGAAATGGCGCCGCGCGGGAAGGTGCAGTCTCCGTGCGCTTGGGTTTACCAGGAATTCCCGCAAGTGCAGAAACATCGGCTTTGGCGGCAATCCTGGAGTTAGTGGCATCTGGGGGAACAAGAGTGCACATCATGCGCGTTTCAACCGCCCGAAGCGTGGAATTGATTCGAGATGCCAAAGCGCGGGATTTACCGGTGACTGCGAGTGTAACTTGGATGCACTTGCTGTTAAATGTCGGCGCAATCTCAGGAAACTCTCAAGATTCCGCTGGCAAAAATGCTCTAACTGCTTCGGTTCCCTACGATCCGAATTTACACCTCGAACCGCCGTTAGGCAATCTGAGCGACCAATTAGCCTTAATTCAAGCTGTGAAAGATGGGGTGATTGATGCGATCGCGATCGACCACAATCCTCGTACTTACGAAGAAAAAACCGTGGCTTTTGCGGATAGTCCCCCAGGGGCGATCGGCTTGGAATTAGCGCTACCTCTGTTATGGCACGGACTCGTAGAAACTGGTGAATTTTCCGCTTTAGAACTGTGGCGAGTGTTGAGTACAGGCCCCGCCGTTTGTCTCGGTCAAACCCCCGCGAAGGTGGCGCTGGGAGCCTCTGCTGAGCTGATTTTGTTCGACCCGCTCATGACTTGGACGGTTGAAGGGCGCAGTCTGAAATCGCGATCGGCAAACACACCTTGGTTGGGACAGCAAATAGCCGGAAAAGTTCTACAAACTTGGGTTTAAGGGCAATACGCTTGGCTTAGGATTTGTCCTTCGAGAGGAACGAAGCAATCGAGCGTATCTGTTTTTCACTCTCATTTTGCCGATCGGACTTTATAATCCCAAGCGTATTGGGATTTAAAGACTAAACTCCGAACGATCAAACCGCATTTGATAGGACTAATAAACAATCAAAAAAAATCCGACTTACCCTCAGTTAATAGTGACTGCATTTCCTGAGAACGTTTCAGGTAATTCTGTGCTACGCGATCGAGCGGATTTTTGCGAACGCACTCAGCAAACAGTTGTGCCGCTTCCTTATGTTTGCTCGCACTATAGTTCCACAAAGCCTCTATAAATATATTAAAAGTTGCTAACTTGCCATCTTTAACTTCCGGCGGATCGGCATCAAATACTTCATGAATCGTCACCAACTCAGATTTGCCTTTAACTCTAACTCGACCAATATTTCTGATTGCATATTTTTGGTATTCACTTACATTTAACTGTAAAAAAGTATTGTTAGTAATTAACATCGATACCCCGTAACTTTTCGTCATCGTTTCCACGCGGGAAGCTAAATTCACCGCATCGCTAATCACCGTACTATCCATCCTCGTTGTTCCCCCAACAGTTCCCAGCATCAGGTTGCCCGTATTGATACCGATCCCAATTTTAATCGGTGCAAAGCCCTCATTAACGCGGTGTTGATTGTAATCGTCGAGACGGTGTAGCATAGAAATTCCAGCATTCACAGCATCGCTGGCACTGTGACCGAACAAAGCCATAATTGCATCGCCAATGTATTTATCAATAAAACCGTTATTTTCAATAATCGTTGGCTCCATGCGGCTCAAATAAGAATTAATAAACTTGAAATTTTCCTGAGGAGTCATTCCCTCAGAAAGAGTCGTAAAATCCCGAATATCAGAAAACAAGACAGACATTTCCTTTTCCACGCTGTCGCCGAGTTTGATATCAACCAAGCTTTCACGGCTTAGTAGCGAGACAAATTCATTCGGCACAAACCGTCTGGCAGCCTTAGTTAATTGTGATTGCAGTTCCAAGGCTATTTCTAACCTCTCATTCACTTTTCGCAGTTCGGCATTTTGTGCTGCTAGTTTTTTATCCTGACTGTAGCTGTGAACGGCTTCTGTCACGGTCAATTTCAAGTCTTCAGTTTGCCAAGGCTTGCCGATATAGCGGTAGAGTTTCGCGTGCTTGATCGCACTTCCCACAGCTTCAATTGTCGCCTGCCCTGTTAGCATCACCTTGAGAGTTTTGGGAGAAATTTCATGAACCCGCCTCAATAATTCATCTCCTTTCATATCAGGCATCACGTAGTCGGAGATAATTAAAGGAATCTCTTCTCCGTCTTCCATAAGTTCGGCAACTAACTCTAGAGCATCCTCACCTCCTTCCGCAATTTCAATCCGGTAAGTATTGCCTAAAGCATCTTTTAATTCAGCTTTGAGGCTTTTCAGAACCGTAGTTTCGTCATCGACGCAAATAATCACTTGTTTGCTCATAGCGATAAAGCCGTTTTAATGGTTTCAATTAACTCTTCTTCCGACCAAGGTTTGTGCAAGCAACGGTGCAAATCAGCTTCGTCAAATGCTCTTTGAACAGCATCTTCATCTGCTTGACCTGTCAGCATCACTTTAACTATATTCGGAAATTTTTGATGAACGCGAATTAGGAATTCATCTCCTTTCATTCCCGGCATCAACCAATCAGAAACAATCAAGATGATCGCTGTATCATCATCATTAAATTCATCTATCAATTCTAAAGCATCGGCGGGATTTTCCGCTAATTCATAAACGTAGGTATTGCCAAAGGCTGATTTGAGTTGAGTTTTGAGACTTTTCAAAACTACTTTTTCGTCGTCAACGCACAGGATAACAGGTTTAGACATACTTTTTTATTCTCAGCCGTTCTTTGTTTGCCATTGAGTGTATCCTCTAGTTTGTTGGGCAGGCACTGTCCCCAAAAAAACGCATAACGCAAGTTGCAGAAGCGATAAGAGCAATGCCTACCCTCAAAGAGGTTATCCGGGATTGACGGGTATAGAAACGGTAAAAGTCGTTTTGCCAGGAACCGATGCAACTTCGATTGTACCGCAATGTTTTTCAATGATTTTTCTGACAATATCAAGCCCTAAACCTGTGCCTTCTCCCGGTGGCTTAGTTGTGAAGAAAGGCTGGAATATTTTCGAGATAACTTCTTCAGGAATTCCCTTACCGCTATCCGTGACAGCCACTTTGACACGATTGCTTTCTTGAAAAACATCCAGAGTTAATGTACCTTTATTATCCATCGCTTGCAGGGCATTGTGGATGAGATTTGTCCACACCTGATTTAGTTGATCGGGGTAGCAGAGTACAGGTTCAATTTCTTGGAAGTTTCGCAATACTTCTACCCCGTGTTTCAAGTTGTTTTGATAAAGGGTAAGTACGGTTTCTATGCCGTCAACTAAATCCGATTGAATCATCACTTCTGAAGAGTCGTGTCGGGCATAATTTTTCAGAGCAAAGACGACTTTTGATGCTCGATCCGTTGCGGTATTAATTGTTTGGGTGCCTCGCTGGATTTCTGTGAGTTTGTAAGCCATGTCTAAGATTAGCTCGCGATCGGGTTTTTGCAACAGAGACATAAAGTCATCCGCTTCATAAATCCCCATATCTACTAAGGTGTCCGCGATATCATCGGCTTCGTCAATATTTTCATCTTCTAGTTGACCTACCAAAGTTCGCTTTAATTTCCTTTCTTCTTTGGCTGTCAAAGTTATATCTTTTTGCAGCGATTGATTTAATAACATGAAGAAGTTATCGGCTTCTTCGGGAGAAAACGATTGAAAAAGTTCGGGCAAGTTGGAGAGGGTTTGTCCCAAGAATTTGCTCATATTTCCGGCACTCGAACGGATCGCACCCAGCGGAGTATTTAGTTCGTGGGCAACTCCCGCTACTAATTGTCCTAAAGCAGCCATTTTTTCTGAATGAACTAACTCTTGTTGGGTGGTTTGTAGGTCTTCTAATGCTGTTCTAAGTTCTTGGGTTCTTTCGGTAACTTGAACTTCGAGAGTGCGGTTGTATTCGGCTACTAATTTTTCGGATTCTTTGCGTTGGGTAATGTCGGTAAAAGCTGCGATTGCATAATTCACCTTTCCTTTGTCATCATAAATTGGCGTTCCCCAAACTTCGAGCGGAATAGTCCTGTTTGGCTGGTGAATTTCTATATCGTCAGCATTGACACTTGCCCCTCGAAAAGCACACACTATCGGGTCTTTTTCTTGAGGGTATATTTCCCCGCTATCGGCGAGATAAATTTGATATACCTCTCCAATTTCAGCAGATTTCATATCGTCAACCATGTCTTTACCAAGCAAAGATTGAGCCCGAGAATTAACGTAATAAGGTTTACCGCTGGGTTCTGCTACAAATATCCCCACCGGCACGGCTTCTAAAATTTGGTTGAGTCGGCTTTTACTCTCGGATAATTCAGCATTCAAACTTTGCATTTCCTCAAAAGAAAATTGCAGTTGTTGTGCCATAGTTTGAAATGAGTTAGCAAGTTCGCCAACTTCATCATTCCGGTTTATTTCTACAGTTTTTACCCACTGACCTTTGGTAATATTTTTTGCTGCTTCATTTAAGTGTAAAATTGGTTTTGTCACCCATCTAGCTGTTAGTATACCGACAATTATAGCTGCCGCCAAAGCTGCAATACACAGCAAAACAGTAGTTTTGTTGTTGGTATTAATTTGTTCCAAGAAATCAGATTCGGGAATAATTACTACAATCAGCCAGTTCAAACCTTTGTCATCTTTTATGGGCGTAACTTGCATGAATTGTAGCTGGTCTTTAATCTTTAACCTAAGCTGTTGGTTTTGCTGAATGTTGTTGAGGTTACCAAAATGCTCTTGCAGGTATTTAGTAGTGAGGCTGATGGTGGCGTTTTGGCTGGCAGTTGCCTGAATTCTTTCTGTCTCTTCACCTTTGATTAAATATACTGGATCTTGCGTTGATGTTGTAATTAATTCACCCGATCGCTCAATAATAAACGTTTGACCAGATTTGCCAATTTTTAACTTTTGGAGGAACTCGTTAACTCGCGAAAATAGTAAGTCAGTGCCTAAAATTGCCTGCAACTGCCCCGATTCGTCGTATAACGGTTGCGCCGCTGTAATTCCCAATCCTTTGCTGGTAAAGTCGGCGTAAATTTTGCTCCAAGTTGCCGTTTGTGCTTCGGTTGCTGCTGTGTACCAGGGACGAACTCGCGGGTCAAATTTAGGTTTTACTTTAACTAAGTTCGTTGGTTCGCCGCGGTTGTTAGCAGCATAATAATTCATGTTGCCGTCTGTAAGCTCGGTGCGTTCTTGCAATAAAAAATTTCCCTCATTAGTGCGCCTCGCGGCAATAAAATCTCCGCCTGGAGTGGCAATATACGTAACGCTTACTGTGTCAAAAGTTTGCAGTTGCTTCCAGAAGTGGCGCTGTATTTGCGGAATGTTTTGCAAGTTGAGATCCCCCAGCTCAAAAGCATTGGCTTTGAATTGATTTAGTTGGTGGGGAAATGCCATGTATGCTTGGATTCTTTCGGAGATGCGATCGCTAATTTCTTCCTGCAATTTGGTAGCAACTTCGTTAACAGCTTGCTGTCCATTGCGAAATGACAAATACCCCACAACTCCGACTGCTGCGAATATTTGCACCACGAATGGAACTACCAGAACTGTTCGCAAAGGGAGGGAGCGAACTGCTTTTACCACTAATCTGCCAGCAGATTTGGTTGGTTGTAAAAATTTGATGTTTGAAGGAGTAGTCATGCTTGGAAAAACTTGTTGCTTAGAAAACACTTTCTGGATTTAATTAGTTGCACCCAACAAGTTATGATTTGTTATCCCAGCACCCTGATTGTGAATTTGGCCTTGCTGTAGTGCACGCAAGCGATTTTTGCTGTATTATAGCAAGCAAATCGTCCGGCAACAGCGATCGCCCCATCTAATACTTCTTGATTGACTTTAGTTACAGGTACTACTGTAGGTGGCCGACATCCACCTTAAAAATTTGGATGCCTACTCGCAAGCATCGCCAGACAGTATTTCCTGTTTCCTCAGTGCTGTCAAAAAAATGATGCTGTAAATACGCAGGCAGTTATCCTGGCGATCGCGCATACAGAAAAAAGCAGACATCCTTTAGATTTGCTATCACGATCGCAGTTTATTTGACAAAACGAATCAAAGGAAAACAACTGTAATTAATTTTACAACCAAATAGAGTGAATATCCGGATTATTTGGGAATTTGTTGCAGTTCCAGTCCTCGACGCAGAACTTCTAGATGTAGGGTGTGGCGTGCATCACCTTACTTGCGGCTATGAGTAGCGTGTAAAATCACTTTTTAGGCTGAGTCCTAAGTTATTAAATTGTAAATACGAGCTGATCGGCAGCTTTGCCCCCGATGGCTCGCAGGAAAAATAAATATATCCTTGCCCCCCCCTAAAGCTACAATTTTTGCTATAAAAACCAGAAAAACGTAATTATGTAAAAGGGAACTTGGGAGCGGATATCTGGATTTTTAGTGCAAAACAAACACTAAATATTCCGGATTTTTGACCTGAGAGCTGAAATAAAGATATTCATCTTTGGGAACACATACATTAGCAATTTGTCTTAATTGTTTAAGCCAATTGGCTTAAATTTTCCTTCTTCAGGTCGCTGACAACAAAAAAGTGCGATCGCTCTGGGCGTGAAATCTACCTAATACAAAATAATATCGAGACTCGTGCGATGCGTGCAAGTGCGATCGCCAGACTCAAGCAAAAAATTAGCACATCTCATGGTAGAATCCTTTGTAATTGGCGATTTCACGTCGGGAAACACATCCGCCAAGCAAACAACTTCCACCGCCCAAAGCCCCCATAGTTCGATCGATAGTCTCATCGCCAGAGACGATATTTTGATTCACCAAGCCCAAAAAAAGGGCAAATACATGACTGCTGTTGTTCCTTCGTGGAATTCCCCACCAGAAAACCTGACATTAGACATCAACGAAATTCATGTTTGGCGCGTCTCTCTGGCTCAAACGGCGTCTTGCGTGCGGACTTTAGCAGAGACTCTCTCTACCGACGAACAGACAAAAGCAGAGCGTTTTCACTTTCCAAAAGATCGATCGCAATTTATTGTGACTCGCGGTGCGCTGAGAGAAATTCTGAGTCGCTACCTGCACATAAATCCCAGCCATCTAAGCTTTGAATACAACCCCTACGGCAAACCCTCTCTCATCGTCGCCCAAAGTGGAGATACCCTGCGTTTCAATTTGTCTCACTCTCACGAACTTGGGCTAATTGCCATTACCAAAAATCGAGATATTGGCGTCGATATTGAACGAATAAATCCCAACTTTCCCTGTCTAGAGATTGCTGAAAAGTTTTTTTCACCATTAGAAAACACCGTGCTGCGTTCTCTATCCAAAAATCTCCAAAACCACGCTTTTTTTGCCTGCTGGACTCGGAAAGAAGCCTACATCAAAGCAGTCGGAAAAGGATTATCTATTCCCCTGAATGAGTTTGATGTGACCCTCACACCAGGAGAACCCGCAGCACTATTAAATGTTGAACAAAACCCCGAAGAATCATCGAAATGGTCTTTAATTGAATTAATTCCCTGTTCAGATATCGTCGGGGCTGTTGCGGTTGCAGGAGATTGCTCGAAACTTCATTGTTGGCAATGGACAGCGAAGTTTTGAGCTATGATTCGTAGTGAACAATGCGAGTCCTTCTAAAAAGGTTCGCAGTGAGGACTTTAGTCCTTCTTCACCTTCAAAGAGAGGACTGAAGTCCGAAGGATCGAACAGTTATTTAGTGCAATACCTAAATGTTTGACCCAGACTTGGATGTGACGTGCGATCGCAAAGTAGTAATACTTCCCCGGAATATTAATTCAGACTTGCGATCGTAGTTTGCTCACCATCACCTCCTATAATTACTTGTGGGTTCAAGTTTTTTTAAGCCCAGATTTAATGATCTCAATTAACTCCGATTCCAACCAAGGCTTATACAAGCACGAATGAAGGTTTGCTTCCTTTTTTACCCTGGCAATAGCAGCTTCATCAGCTTGACCTGTTAGCATAACTTTCACGATTTTTGGGAATTTTTGGTGGATGCAAATCAGCAGATCGTCCCCCTTCATCCCGGGCATTAACCAATCTGATACAATCACCAGAACTTGAGACTCCTCTTCAGTAAGCTCCTCTAGCATTTCTAGAGCATCCATCGCATTTTCGGCCAGTTCATAAGAATATTCAGTACCAAAAGCTGACTTGAGTTGCACTTTGAGACTCTCCAATACAGCGATTTCATCATCAACACATAAAATTACTGGTTTAGGCATTTTACTCTTTACACTAAAAATTGTGACTTGGGAATTGGAGATTGGAAATTGGGAATTGGGAATTGGGAGAAAAAGAAAGCAGAAACAGCTACCCGTCGATCCGTAATACCAGTTTCAAGAAAGAATGCAAATGTAAGCCCGCGATTCAAACCCTGATAGTCATCAGTCATTCCCAATCTCAAATCTCAAATCTCAAATCTCAAATGGTATGACTTCAGTTTTGTGCTACTAATTCCTCGGTAAATAAACTGTAAACGTGGTTTGTCTGGGAAGTGATTTTACTTCTATTTTACCTTGATGTTTGTCAATTATTTGTTTAACAATATGCAACCCTAAACCACTACCTTCCCCTAAGGATTTTGTTGTAAAAAAAGGCTCAAATATTTTCTCTTGAATATCCAACGGTATACCTTTGCCTGTATCGGCAATAGTAATCTTTATCTGCTCACCTGCCTCAATCGCGTCAATAGTTAAAGTACCTTGATAGTCCATAGCTTGTAAAGCATTGTGGACGATATTTGTCCACACCTGATTGAGTTCGTCAGGATAGCAAAGTACAGGGGGTAGTTCTGGAAGGTTCAGCACTATATTCACTCGATTTTTGATTTGATTGTGATAGAGAGTCAACACCGTTTCGATACCATCACCTATCTTGGCTAAACTCTTATCGCTCGACGGTTGACCTCCTGTGTATTCTTTGAGAGCAAATATTATTTTTGCCGCTCTATCTGCTGCTATTGCTATGGTTTGCATACCTCTTTGCATACCGGATATTTTATAAGCACTATCTAAGATATACAAACTATCAGATCTTTTTAACAGTGGCAAAAAAGGCTCTATTTTGTCATAAATTCTCATGTCCACAATCGTATCAGCCAAATCCTCGGGTTTTGCAACTTGTTCGGAGTTAAATTGACTGATAAAAAGCCTTTTCACTTTGCGGTCTTCTTTGGCAGAGAAACTGGGTTTTTCTTGGAGCGACCTATTGATTAATGCTAAAAAAATTTCCGCTTCTTCTATAGATAAAGACTGAAATAGTGCAGGCAACTGCTGTAGAGATTGCTCTAAAAACTTAAAAATGTTCCCCGCCGAAGAGCGAATTGCTCCCAATGGAGTATTGATTTCGTGAGCAATTCCTGCGATTAATTGTCCCAACGCAGCCATTTTTTCTGAATTAATTAGTTCGTTTTGAGTAGACTTTAATTGGGAGCATCCCACTTTTTGACTAAGTAGAAACACCTAGCTTGATGTCATTATTTAAATACGCACATCTCAGTCTTAAAATTTGAGGCACATTTTT
>NZ_JAEQCT010000096.1:0-41994 GCF_020738205.1 Microcoleus sp. PH2017_24_DOB_U_A | reverse complement strand
TTTTGATCTATATTACCTGTTTATCTTGCACTTTTTTCTCCCTCGCGCCATCTAAACCTATGCCACGCAATATGTGATTGATTTTTCAGCAAGCCCTACATACCTTAACCTTAAAAAGCAGTAAGGGTGCACCGCAGCACACCCTACAAACCATTAACCTAGGACTCTTCTGTCGCTTCCTCAGATAGCGCTTCTTCGATCGATTCCTCACCCGAAGCCGGCACCAAAGCCACAGCTACGATCGAATCATCCTCATCCAAGCGCTGCACCCGCACGCCCGTTGCAGTCCGGGATTGCGTGGAAATTGCACTCACAGCTTGACGGATAATAATACCTCGGTTGGTAATAATCATCAATTCGTCATCTTCGTTGACAATTCGCAGCGCAGCTACCTGATCCTTGCCCTTTTTCGACTTGAATTTGGTAGCAGTTAATCCCTTGCCTGCCCGTCTTTGTAGGCGGAATTGAGAAACAGGAACTCGCTTACCGTAGCCGTTAGTTGTGATTACCAACACCGAAGGAACTTCGCTATTAACTGTGGGAATTTCTTCGGCATCTTCGCCTTCAATTTCCTCAGCTTCCAGTTCTAATTCTTCGTCTTCCAATTCCACATCGCCCGTTTCCAATTCAGCAATTTCTACTCCTTCAAATTCCGAGTCGCCCGTTTCTAACGGAGCAATATCTGTTCCTTCCAATTCTGAATCTTCTGTGTCAGCAATTTCGGCAACAATGGAACTTGGCAAGATGTCCATGCTGATCAACTCATCGCCCGATCGCAATTTCATTGATTTCACACCCCGAGTCGCCCGGCCAACCGGACGCAACTGCTCGTGATTGGTGCGGAAGTGAATCGCCATACCTTGGCGCGTACCGATGATGATGCTGTCACCAACTTTTGCTCTCCGCACCCAGCGCAATTGGTCGCCTTCTTCTAGAGAAATCGCGATTAACCCATTAGTGCGGATGTTCGCAAAAGCTGAAAGTGCAGTTTTCTTGATGTAGCCGCCGCGAGTTAGCATCACCAAGTATTCTTCGCTGGTGAATTCTGTAACTGACACCATAGAAGTGATTTTTTCTTCTATAGGAATCGGCAACAGTTGCACCACGGGAGTGCCGCGCGCCGTCCGGGAACAGACGGGAATTTGATAAGCTTTGAGAGAGTAAACTACGCCTCTGTCGCTAAAGAACAAAACGCTGTCGTGATCGCAACAGGAAAGGAAATGTTCTACTCCGTCATCTTCCTTCATTTTCGCGCCTGCTTTGCCACGAGTAGCGCGACTTTGGGCCTCGAAAGTGCTGACAGGCATCCGCTTGATGTAGCCTTGCTCTGTGATCAGAATAATTGCTTGTTCGTTGGCAATTAAATCTCTTTCATCGATTTCTCCTTCGGCGTGTTCGATGACGCTGCGTCTGGGAGTGGCGATTTTAGTTTGAATTTCGACTGCTTCAACTTCAGCGATTTCTAAGATCCGTTCCCGGCGCGCCAAGATATCTTCCAAATCGGTGATTTTTATTCGCAGTTCTTCGTGTTCTTGCTGAATTTTTTGTGCTTCCAATGCTGTCAAACGCCGAAGCTGCATTTGCAGAATTGCGTCGGATTGCTGTTCGGAAAGACCGTAATTCTCGATCAATTCTTGTTTGGCAGCGGCGGAGTCGGCAGCGGCACGAATTAGGTGAATAATGGCATCTAAATTGTCTAGGGCAATTAATAAGCCTTGCAGGAGATGGTCGCGTTCTTCTGCTTTGCGGAGTTCGTATTGAGTCCGGCGAGTAATTGTCTCAATGCGGAAGTCTAGGAAGACATTGAGGAATTGTGAGAGCGTCAGTAGTTGGGGTTCCCCGTTTACTAGCGCTAACATATTGGCTCCAAAATTTGATTGGAGCGGTGTTTGTTTGTAGAGGTTGTTGAGGACGACGCGGGGATAGGCGTCGCGTTTGAGTTCGATCACGATCCGCATTCCGTCTCTATCGCTTTCGTCGCGAATGTCGGAAATCCCATCTAATCTTTTGTCGTTTACCAGTTCGGCAATTTTCTCAATTAACGCTGCCTTGTTTGTTTGGTAAGGCAATTCGGTGATAATAATTGCTTCTTTGTCGGGGCGGCCGGCGTGTTCGATGGTTTCAATGCCGGCGACTCCGCGCATTGTAATCGAGCCGCGCCCGGTGGTGTAAGCATCGCGAATGCCGCCTCTGCCGAGAATTTGCCCGCCGGTGGGAAAGTCCGGGCCGGGAATGTACTGCATCAATTCCAGGTCAGTAAGGCCTGGATTGTGGATTAGCGCTACCAAACCGTCAATTATTTCGCCCAAGTTGTGCGGCGGAATGTTGGTGGCCATCCCTACGGCGATCCCGGAGGAACCGTTGAGCAAAATTTGGGGGATGCGTGCGGGGAGTACGAGGGGTTCTTGTTGGGAACCGTCGAAGTTGTCGCCGAAATCAACTGTTTCGCAGTCGATGTCGCGCAGCATGGAGTCGCTCGTCAGGGCTGTGAGGCGACATTCGGTGTACCGCATGGCAGCGGGCGGGTCGTTGTCAACGGAGCCGAAGTTGCCGTGGCCGTTGATCAGGCGTTCGCGCATGGAGAAATCTTGAGCCATCCGCACCAGGGCGTCGTAAACTGCTGTATCTCCGTGCGGGTGATACTTGCCCAGCACCTCCCCGACGACGCGGGCGCATTTGCGGAATGGTCGATCGGGAGTCAAGCCCAATTCGTTCATGGCGTAGAGAATGCGTCGGTGAACGGGCTTGAGACCGTCCCTAGCATCTGGTAGCGCCCGACCGACTATTACGCTCATGGCGTATTCCAAGTACGATCGGGACATCTCACCACCCAGATCCGTCGGGATTATCCGCGACTCAGAGATACTCATAGGTTGAAAAACTCCGCTAAAACTTTAAATTTGACCGCTATAAATCCCCAAAATGCGATAAAATCGATTTGGATTCAGTTGAGCTGCCAAATATTGCAAATTACTCCTAAAATTATATCACAATTTGCCCTTAACTTTATGGGAAAGTTGCCAGAAAAATTAAGGGACGAAACAAGGGAAATTTGTAAATTGACAGTTGGTGATTTAGTCATCAATTGGCAAAATCTAAAAAGGTTTTTTTAGGCGGTCTGGTTTCATGCTTTGGTGAGTTTTTTTGAGGGCTATATAAAAAATTAAAATGGTGGCCCGATCGCAATTTTAATTTCACAAAACCGAAGGCCTTCTTAAAGCAAACTAAAAATCTAAAATCTAAAATCTAAAATCTAAAATCTAAAATCTGCTGATGCTACCCGTCATCTATTCCGAAGATTTTTTGCTGCACAAGACTGGAATGCTTCACCCAGAGCGACCAGAACGTTTGACGGCGATCGTCAATGCTCTGAAAGCTGCTCCCTGGGCCGATCGCATTGAGTGGCAACTCCCCACCCCAGTGGCGCAGCGCGAACCAGAACTGCTCTCGGCGATCAAAAAAGTTCACGCGCCAAGATACATCAAAGAAGTCGAACATTTGGCTCATCGTGGAGGTGGCTACCTCGACGGTGACACGCCGATTTCTGCTGAAAGTTACGACGTAGCGCTGCTGGCGGCGAGTGCTTGGCTCGATGGGGTCGATCGAGTTTTAGCAACCAACGAACCGGCTTTTACGATCGCCAGACCGCCGGGACACCACGCCGAAAACAGCCGTGCGATGGGATTTTGCTTGTTTTCCAACGCTGCGATCGCAGCTCGCTATGCCTTGGAACAGCCGGGAATCAACCGCGTCGCCATCCTAGACTGGGACGTGCACCACGGCAACGGCACTCAATCTTTGGTGGAAAACAGCAGGCAAATCGCCTACTGTTCCCTGCACCAATCTCCCTGCTATCCAGGAACCGGAGATGCTGACGAGCAAGGTGCTTACAACAATGTGCTGAATATTCCCCTGTATCCGGGTGGCGGCATAGCTGAATACCTGAGCGCCTTTGAATCTCTTGTCGTACCGTTTTTGTCAAATTTTGAACCAGATTTGTTGATTGTCAGCGCCGGTTACGACGCAATAGCCTCGGATCCGCTGGCCAGCATGAATCTGGCGCCGTCAGATTTCGGTACTTTCACGGGATATTGCCTACAAATCACTCGCCGCATAGCCTTCGGTTTGGAGGGCGGTTACGCGCTGCAAGAGTTGGCCGAGTCGGTTGTAGCGACTATTGACCGGTGCCTCAATTAGCTGCAAAATTGGCAGACGGGATTAGGAGGTTGAGAAGGGATTAGGAGGGGATTGACAGCAATGGCGGGCGATCGCGAAAGTTGAGATTTGTCGATCGCCCGATCGGCCTTCTCCCCTCGAACCTCTCCCCTCTGCCTTCTGCCCTCGATCAACTGTCAACTGTCAACTGTCAACTGTCAACATCTGTGACAAGCATCACGAATTTAAAAGATCCGAGTCACTGAGCGTCTAAGTCTCAGTCACAAATTTTTAGCCTAAAAATCACACCGTGTCAATGTTTTCGATCGCAGGAATCGGCGATCGGACAGAGCATAATAGGACTACGATCAGCCTGTAATATTTTAATATCTCTCAATCAACTAGGAGGTTTATCATGTCCGTTTCCCAAATGACACTCGAAGAATTATTTGGTCAGGTCATGTTCTCTAGTGTCGTGACTCGCCACGACCGGAGACAGCTAAGATCCGCACTCTTAGAAAGAACCCTGAATGAAGATGAGTATGCCATCATCAACCGACTGCTGTACAATGTGCGTCGCGGTTGGGTGAAAATTGTCGATTAAAGACCCAGCACCCAACCCCCGAGCGAGAAAGAAGTTCATAGCCTTTTCAATTTTCGCTTAAAGAATTGGTAATGACTGATGATTATCGGGGTATAGAACATGGGCCTACAGTTACATTCTTTTGCAAACTGGATAAAATTAGAACTTGCCACTTAGGGAAGTTTTCCGTGTTTTTAAGCGACAGTTTAATGTTTGGAGAGCGGTGTTAATGATTCTAATTGCGATCGACATCCGCCTAGAAGTAGAGATATTTATAAAATAACAGGTTTCGGGTGCATCTCTACTTGTTTAAAAAATGTGAGTTTTGAGTTGCTAACTTCCAAGTTAGAATTAACTCAAAACTCATACTTGTTTGGAGGTAACAGAAGAAGGAAGAAGGAAGAAGGAAGAAGGAAGAAGGAAGAAAGAAGAGGGTAGAAGGTAGAAGGAAGAAGGAAGAAGGAAGAAGGAAGAAGGAAGAAAGAAGAGGGTAGAAGGTAGAAGGAAGAAGGAAGAAGGAAGAAAGAAGAGGGTAGAAGGTAGAAGCAATCGAACGTAAGGTTTTCAGTCATTAAGAATATCTGAACCGTCGAGCGCGGTTGCTAGAAAATTTTATATTTGAGATTAGGAAAGAGTGAGGGCGATCGGGATTAGGAAGTGCCATCAAGTGCAAAAATTTTAAACCGTTATCAAAAATCAAAACAATCAGCAGTTTCGGGTTGAGTCGGAATGTGCGATCGCCACAAGCACAGGAAGTCGGAACGTGCGATCGCCCATTCCGGCAAATTAAGCCCAGAAGTGTCAAAATATTAACAACCAGTTCATCCTTAAAATATATGGCTCCCGCCGTTTTAATTGAAAATCTTCAGAAACGCTACGGCACTGTAGAAGCCGTTAAAGATGTTTCCTTCAAGGTAGAACCGGGGGAAATATTTGGTTTGCTAGGCCCCAACGGTGCAGGCAAAACCACAACCCTGCGGGTACTATGTACCTTGAGTGCCCCTGATAGCGGACGTATTGAAGTGTCAGGCATTTCAGCAGTCAGCCAGCCGAGAATGGCCAGACAGAAACTCGGCTACGTCGCCCAAGAAGTCGCTCTCGATAAGGTGTTGACAGGGCGCGAACTCCTGCAATTGCAAGCGGCGCTTTACCATTTGCCGCGCAAGACTATTAAAGGGCGGATTGACGAAATGGTGAAACTCCTCGGTTTGGAGGAATGGGAAAATAAAAAAACGGGTACCTATTCCGGCGGTATTCGCAAGCGCCTCGACTTAGCTGCTGGATTGCTTCACCAGCCGGATGTTTTGGTGTTAGACGAACCGACTGTCGGGCTAGATATTGAGAGTCGGGTGGTAGTGTGGGATTTCCTGCGCCGCTTGCGGGAGGAAGGTACGACGGTGTTGATTACCAGCCATTATCTCGAAGAAGTCGATGCTTTAGCCGATCGCGTGGCGATTATTGACAAGGGTACGGTGATTGCACAGGGGACGCCGGAGGAGTTGAAAAATCGCGTTGGGGGCGATCGGGTGACTTTGCGGATTCGGGAGTTTTCGCCACTGGAAGAAGCCGAAAAAGCCCAAGCTTTAATGGAATCTCTGCCTTTCGTCCAAGAAGTAATTATCAACAGCGCCCAAGGAAATTCTCTAAATTTGGTAGTAACACCGCACAGCGACGCGCTGGTGACAATTCAGCAAGCCTTGAAAGATGCGGGACTTCCTACTTTTGGGATTGCTCAATCTCGTCCGAGTTTGGATGATGTGTATTTGGCGGCGACTGGTAAAACGCTGTTGGATGCGGAGTTGGCTGCTGCTAGCAATCGGGATTTGAAGGCTGAACAAAAACAGGCAATGCGATCGTAGTTTAGTTTAGGTGGTTATTATGGGTGCGGGGTCAGAAACCCGGTTTCTCAGGAAAATCTGGTTGGGTGACGAGAAATCTGTAAAGAAACCGGGTTTCTTTGGCCTTAGTCCTATTTAAGATGATTCGACGGTTGAATACGATAGTAATTTTGGGAGATATTAATAGATGAATCTTGTTTTAGAAGTTGAAGCACCTCCTTTCCGAGAAGATGCAACAGGTGCTATTCGGGTGGGAAACTCAAGAGTTTTGCTGGAATTGGTGATTCGAGCTTTTCAAGATGGTGCATCGCCGGAATCCATTGTGCAGCGTTATTCTACTGTGTCATTGTCTGATGTCTATAGTGCGATCGGCTATTATCTCCGACACCAGGAAGTAGTGGAAGCTTATCTCAATTATCGCGAGAAATTAGCAGATTCCGTTCATCAGCGTTTGTTGGGCATTCAACCCGATTTGACTGTTGTGCGATCGCGTTTGTTAGCCCAAAAAAATCTTGAGGGTTAACTATTTTGTAAGGTGCGTCGCTGTGAGATTGTCGATCTTTTTGAGGATTTTTGATGGCGACGCACCCTACAGCTACTGTCAACTGTCAACTGTCAACTGTCAACTGCTATACATCCAATACTTGCTCTGCTGTCAGCGCTAATTCTGGGAAAGTTCGGGAAATAATTCGCTCATTTCCTCGAAAAGCCGTCATTTGATAAACCCCATTTTCATCAAGCAAGTAAACAAAAACTGTAGGAACTTTCGGATTACCTAAATAATCGCGACTTCCCAAAGCTAAATAATCGACAATCCAGTATTCCGAAATTCCCAGACGCTGATATTCATCCAGCTTATCGATATAATCATCTTCCCAATTGGTCGATACAACTTCTACAACTAATTGCAGCGGTTCAGTTATGGCTGAGTAGGCAAAAGGCTGTGATTCCCAGAGAGTTTTATTTATTACACTAACATCAGGATGGCGACCTTGTTCTCTACCATTTGAGGTTAAAGTCCTCACCATGAATCTGCCAGACACCCTGTAATTGAGGGGGACGCGATCGATTTCTTTATCAAACTGTTTGACAAGGAAATAGGCAAGATCCTCGTGCAGTCTTATTGGTAATATTCTCACAATTTCTCCATTGACAAGTTCATAGCGGCCTTCTTCATCGGGAAGTTGCTTTACAAATTGCTCGAAACTGAGCATCTGCTTAGGTTGGGTACGAATTGCGGTCATGGTTTTCTCTCATTTAGGTAGATTAGGACTTAGGATGGTGGCCCAGAAACCGGGTTTTTTTCCCGAAAGATGCGTTATACACCGTAAATTCGGTAAAAAACCCGGTTTCTTTAATCGGAGTGCGTTTAGGACTGTAGATATTTAAGACTATTCTGCAACCATTTTAACATGAGGATATAATTAAAACTATTGCAGCCAAAAGGTGAACGGCATGGTTCAACAACTCGTCCCACAAACAACACAACAAATCATCTATCCCGACAGCGACGGTCAACCAATGGCAGACAACACCAAACAATTCCGCTGGATTGTCACAATCAAGGAAAACCTAGAAATCTTATTCGCGACTTGCGCTGACGTATTTATTGCCGGCGACTTACTCTGGTATCCCGTCGAAGACGATAACAAAACTCGCAAAGCACCTGATATATTAGCAGTCTTTGGTAGACCAAAAGGAGACAGGGGATCTTACAAACAATGGGAAGAAGATAATATTCCACCTCAAGTGGTTTTTGAAATATTATCTCCTGGAAATACCAGCACAGAAATGCTCAGAAAACTATTCTTCTATCAAAACTACGGAGTTGAAGAATATTATATTTATGACCCAGATACCTTAGAATTTACAGGTTCTCAACGAGTGGGCGATCGCCTAGAAGAAATCCCAGAAATCAACGGTTGGGTCAGCCCCCGCTTGGGTATACGGTTTCAACTCACACCAGAAACCCTGGAAATTTACCGCCCAGACGATCGCAAATTCCTCACTTCTGTAGAATTAGATCAACTTCGAGAACAGGAAAGCCAACGGGCCGATCGCGAACAGCAAGAAAAAGAACTTGCTCAGCAAGAAAAACAACTCGCTCAACAACAGCTAGAAGCAGAACGTACTCTGCGACAACAGGAACAGCAACGCTATCAAGCTTTAATAGAATTGCTGCGAGAAAAAGGCATTGACCCTCAACAATTGTAAGGCCGATCGCCCGCCCAACACCAATCCCTCCAGACTTGCTATCCTAAAGATAGTTAAATTTAATCCACAAGCAATTATGAGCGGTACTGTTACATCCCCCAACCTCAACCAGCAGCGGCCACTCACCACGCCATCCGCTGACACTTCGAGTTCCCTGCTGGCCGACTTCATCCAAGAAACACTAGCCTTAACCAAGCGCCTGTTTATTCAATTGCAGCGCCGCCCCTCCACCCTAGTTGCAGGAATTATTCAGCCGCTGATGTGGTTGGTTTTATTCGGAGCTCTGTTTAAAAATGCACCAGCCGGCTTGTTCGGCGAAAGCCAGAATTACGGACAATTTCTTGGCGCAGGCGTAATAGTTTTTACTGCATTTGCAGGCGCGCTGAATGCCGGTTTACCGATTATGTTCGATCGCGAATTCGGATTTCTCAACCGCCTGTTAGTCGCGCCCCTGGCTTCGAGATTTTCCATAGTCCTCGCTTCGGCTATTTTTATCGTCACCCTCAGCTTTATCCAAACAGGCACAATCGTTACGGCGGGAGCCTTTTTGGGTTCGGGATTCCCCGGACTTGCTGGACTGGGCGCGATCGCCCTCATAGTCCTACTATTAGTTTTGGGCGTCACCGGTTTGAGTCTAGGTTTAGCCTTCGCCCTTCCCGGTCACGTAGAATTGATTGCGGTAATTTTTGTTACTAACTTGCCGCTATTATTTGCCAGCACCGCCCTCGCGCCGCTGTCGTTTATGCCAGACTGGCTGCAAGTTGTCGTCACTCTCAATCCTCTCAGTTATGCGATCGAACCCATCCGCTATTTGTACCTCCACAGCGATTGGTCGCTAGCTAGCGTCGTAATGCAAGCTCCTTGGGGTACAGTTACCTTTGGAGGAGCGCTATTAGTCCTGCTGGCGTTTGATTTGGTGGCGCTCCTCAGCATTCAACCCCTGCTGCGGCGCCGGTTTGCTTAGATCGCACGGCGGTTGAAACCGCGTCTACAAAAACCAAGTCCGCCGGACGCCGACTGAAAAAAATAACGTAATTTCAACTGGCTGGTCTTCTTCAACCCGCGGAGGCGGGTTTTGTATGTATAGACGCGGTTTCAACCGCCCGGTCTTCTTAGCAATTGTTTTTTTGAAAGTACAACGAATAAATCATGAACAACAAAACTTCTAAATCAGGCAAATTGATGGTGCGGATTGCTGCAAGTGCGATCGCCACCAGTGCTCTTTTGTCACCTCAAGCAACCTTCGCTCAAGCCAGCGGTTTAAATAATAACAACCCCCAACCGCTGCAAGACTTTCAAACTAAAGACAACACCGACCCTTTTTCCGGCCGCAGCACCGGAGGCGGAATATTTGATTTAATTCACAGATCCAGACTCGGAGGTGGCCGCAGCATCGAAGAATTCAATACTGAACAGCGCCAAAATTTGAACGACGCCGCCGCCGATTTTCGCAACAAACAGCGCCAAATGCTGGAAAAACAAGCAGCACCTGCACCGGGGGCGGCACCTACAGAAATTACTGCCCCCGCCCCTTAAATTTACAACTGTTGTTTGCTCATTTCCTAGTCCGCGAAGGCGGACTTCGTTTGACTTGCGACAGCGATTTCAATCCCCCAATCTGCTTTGTTTGACTCGCGACAGCGATTTCAATCGCCCAATTTGCTTTAACTAACAAACCCCCCAAACACCGCCATACCGTAGTATTTCCAAGGAACTGCCACAGTCTCAAATCCAGCATTTGCCAGCATTTCCAACTGTGCCGCAACTGTCGCTAGGCGATCGGGATTAGAATAGCCGTAAGACACACTCGTCCCCACACCAGCACGAATTGTGGCTAAAGTTTCCCCCTGACTTAGCGCCCAATCTTCTCGCGCCGCTTGATAAATATCCTTCATTACTGCTGATTCTGCCAAAACAGGATCGGCATTCCAAAAACAGCCGCCAGCAGTTAAACTTTCGCGAATCCGTTGAAACAACTTCAACTTCATTTCGTCCTCAAGATGGTGAATTGCCAGAGATGAAATAGCAGCATTAAACTTATCCCCCAAACCTAAAACATTTGGATTGTTCGCCCATTCTCCAAAATCCAATTCTATGCCAGTCCACCGCGCTGCGTATCCGGCCGACTCTATTTTGGTGCGGGCAAAATCAAGCATTCGCGGCGAATAATCCACAGCAAATATTTCCGCAGACGGGTAGCATTGCAGAACTTTTAAACTCAGTTCCCCCGTACCGCAGCCGAGTTCTAAAATGCGGTGGTTGTTGCTAGCAATGCAGCCAACTAATACATCCAGCATTTCGTCATATTTAGGTAAAAGTCGCCGAATGCCCGTATCAAAATCCGCAGTGTTGACAAAAACTTCTCCCGGAAAAATTTCATTGCGTGCAGGTGAGACAGTAGAGTCAGAATTCACGATCGCCAATTAGAGACTACAATCGTCATCCTAACCGAAATAGAGCAAAAAGTGCATGAAGTAGGGAAACGGCACGGCGCCGTGTGCTTACCGATATTTTATTTCATTTAGATTAAAAAATATATAAAGTTATGCGTACTGTTACGGACAAGGGAAACACTCGCGGTAAACAAGAATTAACCATCCCTTGCACTATCGAGTCTTGCTTTACAGCAAAACACTCTGAAAAAGCAGTGTTATGTTAGTAGTGCATAAAATTAAATCAATATCGAACCTCACATTTGAGGATAGCATGGACAAATTGATTTCTCGCAGTCTGGCTGCCATCAACCAATTAATTTACAAGCGAATTCTGCTTCTGATGACAATTTTATTTTGTGTAGGCGTAGGAGTAGCGATGGCAAATATGTCTCGTCTTTCATCTACCCTAATACAAGCGCAAGCCCTCCAAAATGCTACACTTTACGCCCAAGCTATTAAAGAAGCCCGCACCCTTTACAGTTCTGATGTTATCAGTCCTCTCAACACGAAGAAAGCGATTAACTTTACCCACGACTACAACCCAATATCAACAAAAGTAACAGTTCCCGTACCTGCCACCTTCTTAATAGAACTCGGCAACCAGATTACCAACAAAAATCCCGAAGTATCAGTTCGTCTCTACAGCGACTACCCGTTTCCCTGGCGGCGAGAAGAAGGTGGTGCCCGAGACGATTTTGAGCGTCAAGCTATTACCTATTTGATGCAAAATCCAACCGGACAATTTTTCCGCACTGAGGATTTTCGCGGTAAGCCCGCATTTCGATATGCCCAGGCAGATCGTCTCCTTCCTAGTTGCGTTAACTGTCACAACACTAACCGCGATAGTCCTAAAAAAGACTGGAAAGTGGGAGATGTGCGCGGGATATTAGAAATTACTCAACCTCTAGAAACCATTACTCAAAAAACTAGAAGCGGACTGAAAGACCTGTTTTTACTGTTAGCAGGACTTTCAACTTTAGGCATCGCAGGATTAACTTTAGCTCTCAGCAGGTTGCGCCAAAATGCTAAACAATTAGAACAGCGGGTCAGGGAACGCACGGCACAATTGCAAGAAACTAATGTAGAATTGTTGAAAGAACAAGAAAAAAGCGATCGCCTGCTGCTCAATATTTTACCCGAATCCATTGCTGCCAAGCTAAAAGACGGTCAAAGCAGCATTGCTGACGGCTTCGCCGAAGTCACGATTTTGTTTGCCGATATCGTCGGCTTTACCGTGCTTTCAGCGCAAATATCTCCCGAAGAACTGCTAGTTTTTCTCAACGAAATTTTTTCGGCCTTCGATAATTTGACAGAAAAGTATGGCTTGGAAAAAATCAAAACAATAGGAGATGCTTACATGGTAGTCGGAGGTTTGCCAACTCCCAGCACCAACCACGCCGAAAGCATTGCGGAAATGGCTTTAGATATGCAGGAGGAATTAGCGAAATTTAATGCCAAACATCATTCAGGAATTAACATTCGGATCGGCATCAATACCGGGCCTGCGATTGCGGGAGTTATTGGTACCAAAAAATTCATTTACGACCTCTGGGGCGATGCCGTCAATACAGCAGCCCGCATGGAATCCCACGGAATTGCAGGCGCGATTCAAGTCACAAAATCAACTTACGATATCTTGCAAAATAAGTATCTGTTTGAAGACAGAGGAATTATCCATGTCAAAGGCAAGGGTGATATGAATACTTATTTACTTGTATCCCGATTAGTTAGTGTAGTTTCGGTTTAATTTGTTTATTATATTATTAAGGAGCTAGCCAATACGCTTGGGATCGGAAGACCGGGCGGTTGAAACCGCTTCTACACAAAAAAACCCGCCTCCGCAGGTTGAAGAGCGGGCGGTTAAAATTACGCTATCTTCTTTCTTCAGTCCGCGGAGGCGGACTTCGTTTGTGTAGGCGCGGTTTCAACCGCCGTCCTATCTTGGTTGAAAAACCCAAAATTTATTACAAGAAACCCAGTTTCTTTTCCTATGTCCTAAATTAGCCCTTTGCAGAAGACTAAATTTTATGTCAGCGCGCATTTTATCATTCTTGGAGTTTTTCAAATCTCGGTTGTCTAGACAAATAGCTTTGTGGGTGTTTGCTAGTATTCTTGTGATAGAGGGAATTATTTTAGTTCCCTCTTATTTTCGGCGCGAAAATGAACTTTTAAATCAACTGGAACAGGTATCTCACGCGACTGTTGAGGCTCTAGAGGTTTTGCTAAAACAAGATATTTACGATCGTACTGTCTTTGAAGAAGAAGTCAAAAATATTACTAAGGATTCTCAAGTAGTATTAGGACTATCTATTTACCAATTTGACGACCAGCTAATATATCAACTTGGTGAAGCACCCAAAATTGATTTGGATGAACTAAAACTTGCTCGTATAATTCGCCAGAAAACTTTCGATGGCAAGCGCTACGATATTGCTTGGACAGAGCGACATTTGGGAGGAGATTATACGTTAATTGTTCGGCATGATGCTTCTACTGTTCAACCAGAACTATACGCATTTATAGGGCGGGTTGCTATTTTAGTTATTATTATATCAGCCTTTGTCACTTCTGTAACTATGCTGTTTTTAGGGGTGACAGTAATTGCACCAATCTTGAGATTGCGCGATGATTTGATCGCTGCGGGAGTAGCTTTGAGCAAAGATAGAGAAAAACCTGATTTCTACTCTCTCTCTGTCAAGCGCGATGACGAGTTGGGAGAAGTTATGGTCGCCTTCAATCAAATGTTTCAACGAGTTTACAAGGAAATTGCACAGCGGAAACAAGCTGAGGAAATATTGCGCGCCGAACAAGAAAAGTCGGAACGTTTACTGCTAAATATTTTACCTGAAATGATTGCCGATCGCCTAAAACAAGGTCAGATAAATATCGCAGATGGATTTGCTGAGGTGACGGTGCTGTTTGCGGACATTGTGGGCTTTACCGAAATATCCTCTCGCACGTCTCCAGCAGAATTAGTCGAACTGCTGAACAAAATATTTTCAGCTTTCGATTGCTTAAGCGAGAAATACGGCTTGGAAAAGATTAAGACAATCGGTGACAATTATATGGTAGCAGGCGGTTTGCCACTTCCATCTACAAATCATGCAGAATGTATTGCCGAAATGGCGATGGAAATGCAGCAAGAAATTATGAAATTTCGCGACGAATCCGATATACCTCTCAGTATCCGCATTGGAATTAATAGCGGGCCTGTGGTAGCCGGTGTCATCGGTACTAAAAAGTTTATTTACGACTTGTGGGGAGATGCTGTAAATACAGCAAGCCGCATGGAATCCCAGGGACTCCCTGGTAAAATTCAGGTTAGCGGCTCAACTTATGAATTGCTGCGCGATCGGTATGTGTTGGAAAAACGCGGTAAAATCAATGTTAAAGGAAAAGGAGCAATGACGACTTATTTGCTGATTGGCAGAAAAAATTTAACTGACAAATTCAACTATCGCCCGGGAATACCGGATCTGGCGGTAGACGTTTCAGCGCCCCCGCCCCCCAACACTAAACTAGATTTTTTTTAACGAACCGCGAAGGCGCAAAGGACACGAAGAAAGGAAGAAAAGAGAAGAAGAAAGAAGAGAAGATAAAGGGTTCACAATTGAGTTACAATTGCTTTAAAATGCAGGTTGATATTAGTGGCAGGGGTAAAAATGACTGCGAAGCAGGAACATAATTCTTCAACTTCACCAATTTGGCAGCCCTTCACGCAAATGAAAACTGCTCCGGCGCCGCTGAAGGTAATTAGCGGCAAAGGATCGCTGCTGGAATTAGAAGATGGGCGGCTAATTCTTGACTGTATTTCTAGTTGGTGGGTGACGATTCACGGGCACAGCCATCCTGTTCTGGCTGAGGCTCTTTACGAACAAGCCAAAAAGTTAGAACACGTAATCTTTGCGGGATTTACTCACGAACCTGCACAGAAACTTGCTGACAAGTTGATAACTCATACGCCTGATTCTTTGACGCGGATTTTCTTTTCTGATAATGGTTCGACTGCTGTTGAAGTTGCTCTGAAAATGGCGTTTCAATATTGGCTAAATCTCGGAGAAACTAACCGCACTAGCTTTATTGGTTTTGAGGGAGGTTATCACGGCGATACTGTGGGCGCGATGTCTGCGGGTAGAAGTTCGCTGTGGTGGGAACCTTTTGCGCCTTTAATGTTTGCTGGGGATGTTGTGCCTTTTCCTGCGACTTTTGATGGCGATGATGAGGTGGAAAGCAAGGAGGCGGCGAGTTTGGAGAAACTTGAGTCTTTGTTGAAGCATGGGAAGGGGTATGCGGGAATTTTTATCGAACCTTTGGTGCAAGGTTCTGCGGGTATGCGAATGTGTCGCCCTGAGTTTTTGCGGGCGATCGCACAAATGGCCCGCCAGTTTAATGTATTGTTGATTTACGATGAGGTGATGACTGGTTTTGGGCGCACGGGCGAACTGTTTGCTTCTGTTAAATCTGACACTGCACCGGATATCCTGTGTTTGTCTAAGGGATTGTCTGGCGGCTGCTTGCCAATTGCTGTCACAATGGCATCGGAGCATATTTATCAAGCTTTTTGGCGAGATGAATCGGACAAAGCTTTTTATCACGGTCATTCTTATACCGGAAATCCCTTAGCTTGTGCGGTGAGTGTAGCATCCCTGGAGCTTTTGGAGCAAAACCCAAATGCCTATCAAGGAATGGAAAAACTGCACCGCAAATACCTGAATCAATGGCTGATAGATCATCCTAAACTCGAACGGATTCGGACTTGCGGCACTATCGCAGCAATGGATGTGAAAACGGAAAGCGTTTCCGGTTATTTTAATGACATCGCCCCTGTATTGAAAGCCAGATTTCTGGAAGCGGGGTTTTTGCTCCGCCCCTTGGGAAATACGCTTTACTTGATGCCTCCCTACTGCATTTCTCCTGATGAACTCGAATCGATTTATCGGATAATTCGTCAGGTTTTGGATACTCTGTAAACCCTTAAATTTTAGTAATGAATTTACCCAATTGGAACGATTTGGCTGATGACTCGCTGGCGGGAAAATGTCTCTCTCGCGAGCAATCTTTGGCTGTATTGCGCGCGCCGGATGAGGTTTTGCTGGAACAACTAAACGCAGCTTATCGGGTGCGCCACCACTACTGGGGAAACCGCGTCAGGTTGCACTATTTGTTAAACGCTCAAAGTGGTCTTTGTCCTGAAGATTGCCATTATTGTTCTCAGTCAAAAATTTCGAGTGCGGAAATAGAAAAGTATCCGCTGTTAGCTAAGGAAAAAATTCTGGATGCAGCCCAACGCGCAGCAGATTTAAAAGCTGGTACGTTTTGTTTGGTGATTTCTGGCCGCCAACCAAGTGCATCTACTTTCGATCGCGTTTTGGATGCTGTAGAAACGGTCAAGGCTAATCATAACCTAAAAATTTGTGCTTGTTTGGGGTTGTTGACCGAGGAGCAAACTCACCGTTTAGCTAAGGCGGGAGTCGATCGCGTAAACCACAATCTCAACACTTCCGAATCGTACCACACGGACATCTGCACAACTCACACTTTTGGCGATCGCGTGGAAACAGTCGAAAACGTCAAAGCAGCCGGAATCACAACTTGTTCCGGCGGAATTTTGGGGATGGGCGAATCGGATGACGATGCGATCGATTTGGCGCTGTCGCTGCGGAATTTGGGCGTTACGAGCGTACCGGTCAACTTTTTTATTCCAATCCCCGGAACGCCCTTTGCGGACGTTAATCGCTTAAATCCGCGCCAATGTTTGCGGATTCTCTGCTTGTTCCGATTTTTGCTTCCCAGCCAAGAAATTCGGATTGCTGGGGGACGGGAGGTGCATTTGCGATCGATGCAACCTCTGGGACTTTACCCTGCTAATTCGATCTTTGTGGGCGATTATCTCACAACTCCCGGACAAAGCGCCAATCAAGATTGGGATATGATTCGAGATGCAGGATTTGCGATCGAATCTCCCGAAGATCGGGGATTTGCGATCGAATTTTCCGAAGATAAGACGGCGGTTGAAACCGCGTCTACACAAACGATGTCCGCCTCCGCGGACTAAAGAAGATCACCTAATTTTTACCGCCAATTCTTCAACCCGCGGAGGCGGGTTTTGTCTTTGTAGACGCGAATTTCATTCGCCCGGTCTTTTTGAATGAATCAATTTTAAATCATACAAGAGGGGGAATTGTGGATAAACGCGAAGAAATTACGATCGCAGAATACCAGACAACCGCCGAATCTTTCCGAGAAGGAACATGGCATCACGACGTATCCCAAAATCGATCCGCACTAACCGCTGCCATGCCCCGCAACCCCGGTAAAATACTCGATATAGGATGCGGGCCCGGACGAGATTTAGTAGCATTCAAGAGCCAAGGACATACCGTTGTAGGCTTAGATGCAACTCCAGCTTTTGTACAAATAGCAAAGAAGTTATCCGGCTGCGAAGTTTTGCAGCAATCTTTTCTTGAACTCGACTTACCAAAGGCTGAATTTGACGGTATTTTTGCCAATGCTTCCCTAATTCACGTTCCCAGCGACAACATGGTGAAAGTGCTGCAAGATTTGCACAAAACCTTAGTTGTTAGCGGTGCAATTGTCATGTCAATGTGCCGGGGAAATTGGGAAGGCTACGACGAGCGGCCGACGGGAAAACGCTATACTGCGGGATGGGAATACGAAACTTTAGCACCTTGTTTGGAACAAGCAGGATTTGCCATTGTCAGCCACTACTACCGCCCTCCCGGTTTGCCGCGCGAAGCTCAATCTTGGGTAGTAATAGTCGGCAAAAAAATCTAACGTAAATTAGAAATTGCGAATCTTTCCCCTCTCTTCCTCTGCGCCCTCTGCGCCCTCTGCGGTTAAAAAAAACAAAACTCACCAATTAAGCGAGAATTGTTGTACAATAAACCACAGTCAAAAAACAACTACTGCCCAAATTAAAACAAAATTAATATGACAGATAAATTCCACATCTTTTTAGCAGGTGCTAGTCGAGGCGTTGGCTTAGAAATCGCCAAATGTTTGGTAGCACAAAATGTACAAATAACTGCACTTTTGCGATCGCCCAACCACCGCACCGAATTAGAAGCAATGGGCATCAAAGTCATGACAGGCGATGCTTTGGATACAGCGGCTGTAGAAGCTGCGATCGCTGGAGGCGCACCAATCAATGCCGCAATCAGCACCATTGGCGGCTTACCAAAAGATGGGGAAAGAGCCGATTATTTGGGAAACAAAAACTTGATTGATGCTGCTGTCAAAGCAGGCGTGCAAAAATTTATTTTAGTTTCATCCATCGGTAGCGGTAACACTGCTGCGGCTTTACCACCGCAAGCTTTAGAAACGTTGCGCCCGGTATTACTTGAAAAGGAAAAAGCCGAAAATCATTTAATCGCAAGCGGGATGATTTATACTGTAATTCGTCCGGGCGGACTGAAATCGGAACCTGCAACGGGCAATGGTGTTTTAACAGAAGATTGTCGAGTTGCGGGAACAATTCACCGGGCGGATGTCGCCCAGTTAGTTTGTCAGTGTTTAGTTTCTGATGCTGCTAATAATAAAGTTTTGTCGGCAGTTGACAAGCAAATGGTTTATGGGAATCTCGAATATGAGGTATTAAATTTCTAGGGGCGGGCTAGAAGCCCACCCCACAAGATAATTCATTGCTTGTGGAACAGGCATCTTGCCTGTTCAAAAAAATTCTGGGCGGGCTGAAGCCCACCCCACAAGATAATTCATTGCTTGTGGAACAGGCATCTTGCCTGTTCAAAAAAATTCTGGGCGGGCTAGAAGCCCACCCCACAAGATAATTTACTGCTTGTGGAACAGGCATCTTGCCTGTTCAAAAAAATTCTGCCTGATTTGAGTAAAATCCGATCGCACTCAAGAATCAAAAGGTTTAATCAACGATCGCCCGTTAGCGAAGCCCTCAAAGACGATCGCCCAATCCAACACCAAACCTGCGATCGCAAACAATACCACACTCTCGACCCCAACCACCGCAAACGGTAATAACTCCTGCAAACCCGGCATTTTCCCCGCCTCAAAAGACAATCCAGCATCCAACTGTCCAAAAGCCCGCACCAACCCAAAAGCCAACACCACGCCAGATTTAAGCTGTGGGTTAGTATCGCAGCGAATCGCATAGCGGTAAGTCACGCCGAACAAAAAACCGCCCACAAGTGCCATCAATCCTCTCAATCCAAAATTTAGGTCAATTTCCCTGACCTGCAAACCCGCCAGAGCATCCCACCTCTGGGCTAAGATTAAGCTGTTAACAAGGGCGATCGACCCAAAAGCCAGCAAACAAGAAAAAGCAGCAACACTCGCTGCTTTCAAAGATTCTACCCGCTCAGCGGGACTAAAATTTGACGAGTCCTTCACAGCGCCCTCATTTCAAAAATAGCTCAAATTGACTTATGATAAGCTTTGGAGTCACTTTGTACAGTTTGTTCAATAAATAGCTATGGATATTTTGTCACTCGGTTGGGTTTCGGTGCTAGTTTTGTTCTCCTTCTCAATTTCAATGGTAATTTGGGGCCGCAACGGTTTCTAAATTCCAGAATAGCTGGCGGGGCAGGCTTTTTAACTGCCCTGCATTTTTTTTTAATCCTATTTAAGCAAATACGCTTGGGTTAAAACTGTTTATTCCTCGGAGATCCCCCTAAATCCCCCTTAAAAAGGGGGACTTCGCAGCACCTTCTTGTTCCCCCCTTTTTAAGGGGGGCTAGGGGGGATCAGCCTTATCTAAAGCCTATTGCTATTTAAGCAAATCAAAATAACAGGACTTACAAAAATGACTGCCAAAAAAATCTTAATGCTAGTCGGCGACTTTGTAGAAGACTACGAAGTAATGGTTCCATTCCAAGCATTGCAAATGGTAGGTCACACCGTCCATGCAGTCTGCCCCGACAAAGCCGCAGGTCAAACAATTCGCACCGCAATTCATGACTTTGAAGGCGATCAAACCTACAGCGAAAAACCCGGTCACAACTTTACTTTAAACGCAACTTTTGACGAAATTAACGCCGCAGACTACGACGCTTTGATTATCCCTGGAGGACGATCGCCAGAATACATCCGCCTCAACGAACAAGTGCTGCAAATTACCCGCTACTTTGCCAACAGCAAAAAGCCGATCGCATCTATTTGTCACGGATTGCAAGTCCTCACCGCCGCCGGCGTACTCGAAGGCAAACGCTGCACCGCATATCCAGCTTGCAGCCCCGACATACTCCGGGCTGGTGGCAAATATACCGAAGTTCCCGTTACCGAAGCCGTAGTCGATGGCAACTTAGTCACAGCCCCCGCATGGCCTGCACATCCTAACTGGTTAGCTGAATTTCTCAAAGTTTTGGGAACAAAAATCGAACATTCAGATAGTCATTAGTTATTAGTTATTAGTTATTAGTTATTGGTTATTGGTTATTGGTTATTGGTTATTGGTTATTGGTTATTAGTTATTGAGTTGTTAGTCACATGAAAAATTTTGCAGTCAAAGTTAAAACTAATTCCAAACAGCAAAGCATCCAAGAGCAACCAGACGGCAGCCTGACAGTACACCTCAAATCCCCGCCCGTGGATGGAAAAGCCAATAAGCAGAGTTAATCGTGCTGTTGGCGAAAAAGTTTAAAGTGCCCAAATCGGCGATCGCAATTAAATCCGGTCTTTCCTCCCGCAATAAACTTGTCGAAGTTCCGATTTAACCAATCTTTAGATAGATATCTAAATCTTTCTCAAGATAGATTAAGACTCAGCTTTTAATTTATACAGTAGTAGTTGTAAGGTTAGGAGAAAAAATTATGACCATTGAAAATAGAGTCGAAGCAACTGCCAAGAATATTGAAGGCAAAATTCAAGAAGCTGTGAGCGAAGTTACAGGCAACCAAAAAGATAAATTAGAAGGTCAAGCCAAGCAGGACGAAGCATCAGCAATTCACATGAAAGAAGACCTCAAAGATAAAGCCAAAGAGATTGTAGACCGAGCATAAAGTATTTCTTGCGACAAGTTTCCTGCCTACTAAATCCCGCAAATAACATATCGTTTGCGGGATTTTTTTTAGAGATACTTTTTGTAGATTAGAAAAATCATTGCTGGCAAAATCTATCGGCTAACTGCCCCTACAGATTCTACTAAATCATAATGTAAAAGCATTAATTTTGTAGCGAGGATTGTTTCCATTGCATAAGTTGTGCCATCTTGATGAGAAAATTCTACCTCAAAAGCACTGCCATCAAATTCCATCACGACTGTTCCCACTTGTCCTTTATATAATTTAATGATTTGTTTTGTTTCAAAATGGGTTGCTTCTAAATCTTCAGTTAAAGCAACAATATCTAGGTCTTTAATTTTTTTCATTGTTTTTACCTCACTTTTTGACGGGATAACAACTTGTCAATCTGGGGAAAGTTTCACCTGAGCGGACGATCCAAGCTGCTAGAATCAGAGATTCACCTACTTCGGTTTTCAGCAAGAATTTCATGTTGTAATGTGTTCCGTATTCATTGTTTTTCTGAATAACAACATCTTCGTTAATAGCAGCTTCTTTTAAAGCCTGTTTGAGAATTTCACCATTTTCTAGGGTAATGCCTAACTTACTGGCAAACAAAATATAGCGGTTCGAGCTCCCATATGAGGTATGTTGTTGGGCTTGGGCCCTCTTAGTTTAAGGAATGATTGATTGGTGGCAAAATCGATCGGTGAATCTGCCCTTCCTTTTAATGCCAATGTTATAAAAGCCCGATGCCCCATCCCTCCGCTTCGCTCCGCCCAATGCCCAATTCCCAATTCCCAATTCCCAATTCCCCATGCAATAAAAAAGCTAGGGATTCATATCCCTAGCTGGAAACATAGCACAATTAGTTTTTAGAGTTGGCGCGGGCGATGGCTTACGCCCCGCTACGCTACGGCTTTTTCCAAACCGACTCCCACCCGCTGCCACCTAAATTAAATCAGGGTAATATCAGTCGCCGTCAAGCCTGGTCGGCCGTTCAGCAGTGCCAGTTGAATTGGTGCTTGGCCGCCAGCACCGTCTTGGTCGTACAGCAAGCGACCTGTGGAACCTTCGTAAACGAGGACTGCTTGTCCTGGAGTTGCTCCTGCAGGAGTCAGATCGTTGTTGTAAGTTCCGGTTTCCACCTGTAAGAACGCCCTGGAAGAAGGTCGATTTGGCAGACTATTGTCAAATGGTGGTAACAGGAAGGAGTCGAAGTTCAATACCAACTTGTCACGGCCGACTTCAAAATCGCCGATTTGGTCTGGGCTGCTACCCAGGCTACCGTTGGCGTTGATCGTGACGCCCTCGCCGAAGTTGTTGTAGTAGAAGCTGTCATTGCCGGCGCCGCCAATCAGCGTGTCTGCACCGGGCCCGCCACCGAGAGAGTCGTTGCCGTCTCCTGCGAGCAAATAGTCGTTCCCAAAGCCGCCCAACAGCGTGTCGTTTCCGCCGCCGGCATTTAAGGTGTCGTCCCCGTCAGATGTCGATCCAGTAGGAAGACTGCCGGGGCCGCCGAACAGTATGTCGTCGCCAGCACCGGTAGTGATGACATCAGTACCGTTGCCGCCAATGATGAAGTTGGAACCTAAGGTATCGGTAATGAGGTTTGTCGATGTGGCACCGGCAAAGTTGACACTGGTGGCGTAGGAGATAAAGTCGTTACCAGCAAAAGAGCCAACCAATCGATCGCGTCTGCTACCAAACACGATCGTGTCACTTCCTTCACCACCGTTCATGAAGTTTGTGACGGTGCCGGTGGTAGTAAGGTTAGTGCTGGTGTTGCCAAGTAACAGATCGTCACCCAGGCCGCCGTCAAGAGTAATCAGCGCAGTAGTAGTACCGATCGCAAAAGTGGTGGCATCGATCGTATCGTTGCCATCTCCACCGAAGGCTTGATTAAAGATGCCGCTCAAGCTGTCATTGCCACCGCCACCGATCATGCTATCACTCGCAAAAGCTGCAACGATCGTGTCGTTACCATCTTCGCCATTGAGCAAGTTGCGACCCGCGAAGCCTGGAAATGAACTCGACGCGCCTACGCTGGAAAGTGCAGACACCGTAGACGACTTGATGAAGTCATCGCCTGCGCCTCCCAATGCCGTATCCTGAGTAGCAAAAACCGTGATCGTGTCGTTACCAGCACCGCCGTCCAACAAGTTTTTGCCGGTACCAAAGTCGCCGATACCGCCTAGGAGAGAATCGTTGCCCTCACCGCCGAGCAAGGTTGTTTTCTCAATGCCGATCGTGATGACGCTCGAAGAAAACGGACTCGACTGGGTACTGTTGAGAATGACTAAGGTGTCGTTGTCTAGGTCGCCGGAAAGATAGCTGTTGCTGGCCACACCGTATATTGTGTCGTTGCCTTTACCGCCGATCAGAGTATCTTTCTGATTGATACCTACAACAAAGTCGTCGCCCAAGTCTCCGCGCAGGAAGTTGCTGCCTTGATTGCCACCGGCACTGCCGCCGATGCGAAGACCGAGGTTGTTGCCGCCGCCTGCGATGAAGAAGCCGAGGGAGTCATTGTCCTTACCACCGTAGAGGGTGTCTCTTCCGAGGGCGCCTCCGAGCATCGTATCTGCGCCCTGATTACCAAACATCAGGTTGCCATCGACTGTGCCTTGGAGCAAGTCATCTCCCGCACCGCCCAACAGCGTCGAATTGCGGCTTTGAGCAATTACGGTGTCACTGCCTCCATCGCCCGACAGGAAAACCCGCTCGCGCTGGCCTACTAATGAATCTTCGTCAGGGCCACCGTATAGGCTATCGTTGGGGCCGACGGAAATTAGAGTATCGTTATCGCGTTCGCCAAATATTAAGCTGCCGCCGAGGGTAGAAGTTGTAATTAAATCCCCCCCCGCTCCGGCAAAGATTGTATCCGGGCCCAGTCCCGGAGTGTTTAAATTAGTTTGATCGGAATTGTCAGTTAACGTTGTCATACAGCTTCACTCCTCTACTTGTTGGTCATCGCTTGTGCGACTACAGACACTGCCTAGAACACCGAATGTTTGGATGCCGCTGTAGTTTAACCTGTTTGCCAGCCGCAAGTCTAGCCTACTGGTGTTAACCCTGTCTAGACTTTCTCCCTCGCGGACTTTTTGCTTGTAAGCTTTTATTTTCAATGTCTTCACCCTTTAATAATCCTTGTGCAATGTCTCATGTGCTCACGCTCAAGAAGACGCGGCTCATATTCTTAATGTTCCATTCTCGATTGGCGCTCGGGGATCGCCTCCGGGGAAGGAAATTAAAGATTAACAAGGGTCGATCGCGCGATCGCCAGACAAAGAAAAGTGAGAGATTGGTTACTTGGTTACAACGCTTTGTGGCAATTTCCGGTTTCCCAGGCAGGGCCGTCTTTAAATAATTCTGGCTCGGATTGAACTCCGCACCGCTCTGGGGTCTAAAAGTCTACACCCCGCTTTAGTTCTACGCCCCGATCGCCGTAGTGTTTGTGACAGTATACCTCCGAGTGTACGCTTGCCAAGTCAAAGTAACCATGGGGTTTGTGGCAGCGCCCGGTGATAATGATTTCTGTATCGCGGGGCTTTCGCAGCAGGGCTTCGACGATCGGCTCTACCGGCAGCAGTTCTAAGTCTACTGTTGGATTGAGTTCGTCGAGAATGATCGTTTTATACCAGCCGCTGGCGATCGCCGTTTTGGCGATTTCCCAGCCGCGTTCTGCCTCGATGCAATCTAACTCTTGCTGTTGCCCCCGCCAAACTATAGCATCTCGGCCACACCGCTGGTGGTCTACTAACTGCGGGTAACTTTGCCGCAAAGCTGCGATCGCCGCATCTTCTGTATAGCCACTACCACCTTTGAGCCATTGTACAATTAAGACGCGGTGAGATTGGTCTTGGCTGATACCCTTACCTATTGCCTGCAAAGCTTTCCCCAATGCGCTCGTAGATTTGCCTTTGCCCGCTCCTGTGTATATTTCGATACCTGAAATATTGTGTTCGGCCGCTGCGGGGTGATAGTGGGGCTTCATTTCTGAGTGCAAGTCGGCAATATCCAGCAAAGCTTCGGGGGCCGCTCGGCCAGTGGCGATTACTTCTAAATATTCTGGTTTGTTTTTGAGGGTTTGGACTACTTCGTCCACTGGCAGCAAACCCAAGTCCAATACGGGGTTTAGTTCATCTAGAACTACTACAGAATAAAGCTCGCTGGCGATCGCTCCTTTGGCGATATCCCAGCCTCGCTGGGCTTCTGTGCGATCGAAGCGGGTGATTGCTTCGGCCCCAAAATATTCGGCTCTGCCGGTACGCACTTGATCGATCAAGTGGGGAAATGCCCGTTGCAGGGCTTCTATTGCCCCGTCTTCGTCGTAGGAGCGGCCGGGCCCTTTCAAAAATCGCAGCAACAAGACTCGCGTGGGCGAGTCAGAATTAATACCCAGCCCGATCGAGCGCAACACTACTCCCAAAGCTGCCTGAGACTTGCCTTTACCAGCGCCGTCGTAGACGTGAATCTGACCCGCGATGCGTTCTGAGCGAGATGACGCTGTCCGAATACCAATGCCATTCCTTACCATAATCCGCACTTATTTTAGTCTGTCTCGGGGTGGGTATTCGATCGCGCCCATTGAATGTTTAATATTTCCCTTCTGTTGGACGATCTCAAAAGATTATAGGATACAACCTCAACCACCTAATGTTCAGAAGGGCGATCGAAGAGGATTAGGGGCTAAAACCTGCGCTCTAGATTATTCCGCTTCTGATGTACAATTAAAATCTAACACGGGCTGATATACCTGAATGCTTATGATTGCGAGTGTTTTCCCATTTCGGACTGTTTTGGTGCAAATTTTAATGATGTTTTTGGCGATCGCGATCGAATCGTGGTTTCTGCAAAAACTACTGAAACTCGGCCCCAAAACCAGCGTTGAATATACAGCCATCCTCAATCTCGCTTGCACTTGCGTGGGTTGGTTAGTTTTCTTCGGCATTGAAAGCGTTATTTCCAAAGAATGGCGAGAAGAACTTATCGGTTATATTTTATTAGGCGGAGGTCAGAATACTTACTCTGCAATAACTGCGATTGCCCTCTCGGTATTGGCAATCACTTTTCTCGCCAAATGGCAGGGACTAGAATTCATAGAGAACATGGTTTCTGGTAACAAAAAAGCTTCCAAACCTCAGTTTTTGGGGCCGCCAACTCTCAGCCGCCGTCCTCCCAAAAAAACTTTTCGAGTAACTACCCAGTTTGGGGCAGTTTTAATCGCCCACACTGTTAGCAATTTCGTTATTTTAACCGTATTGTTTTTGCAAAGCGTCAATTGAAATCTATGATGAAGCAATTTTTGGATGTGACTCAGCAACTCACGAAGCTGACTAACAACCTTTGGGAAACCAATAAAAAATTTCAAAAGGCGATAATTCCGCCTAAAGTTGTCCACTGGAAGACGCCTTTACTGCTCAGCATATTTTTAGCTTTGCTGACGGTGGCGGCAATCACAGACTGGCCGACAAGAACTCTGATGTTTGATATGAGCTGGTTATTTTTTACACTGTCAATGGGTTTGCTGACCAGCCAGCAACCTTTTACGATTAAAAAAGTAAGTCTGAGTCCGTGGGTGACCAGCATCTTAATTGGCTTGTGGTTGCTGATCCGATTGCCGTCAGATAGGAAGGAAATAGCATGGATATCCGGCCCAATTATAGCAGTAATAATTTTGGGTGTAATAGAGATTTGGAATAGCGAGTCAAAACGGGAAGGTATCAGATCGTTAGTGCGGCCTCAGTTTTTGATGATTACTCTCATTCACCTGCTGATTTCCTGTTGGTTTGGATTTCACTTTTTAATTCAAGGTTGGATAGAACAATATCCGAGCGTTTTATCGCAGGATTTGAGGAAAAGCGATTATGTGGTGACATTTCAACAGCCAACTATTAATCGCTCCCGAGGAGTGGTCATCCTCAATGCAATGGATCGATACCTGCAAAATGAAGCTCGCACAAAACCGTGGGCGCAGGTAGAACAAATGTTAATAGATATTGACAACGAGCGATTTTTTCTGAAGAATCAAGCGTTAAAAACAATTCGGGTAGTCCCAGAAGATGCGAGCTGGGAGGTCAAAACTTCGATCGTCCAAGGAGAGTCCCGCTATCAGTTACAGATGCAGGCAACTTGGCTGGGGCTGGTGTTTAGACCCGAAATATATTCGTTGACCAAATCTTGCGAGGTGATCGATGTAGGCAATAGAGCGACTGTAACCTGCGACACTACCAAACCCTCTAAACCTGGACTGAAAAAAGATGGAACTTCGGGAGACAGTCAAGTTTGAGCTTGTCTCTGGCCGTTAGGAGAGGGGGAGATAAGGGAGATGGGAGAGGGGGAGAGGGGGAGAGGTGTAGAGGTGTAGGTTTTCCACTGGCAAAACCCAGCAAATCTAGACATTGCAAAGGTTTTGGGCTTTGGCTTGGCGGGAATCTCAAACTCTTATGGGATAAGGCTTTTACCAAAAAACCTACACCCGTCGGGATGGGAAGAGGGGGAGATGGGAAAAATCCTCTTTCTTCACCCTTGACTTCTACCCTCAACATCCATCCGTTACATCCGTTAAAAAATCCGTTGCCGAACTTCCCTCTTCCTTGCACTAAAATATGGCTAAAGTTGACTGCGGGTTAATAACTAGATGAATTTGAGAAGAATCTTGACAGTCGCGACTAATGTATATTGGGAAGTAATTCGCGATCGCATCCTTTACTTAATTATTATTTTTGCTCTGTTGATGGGAGCCTCGGTGCGCTTGATACCGGAATTGGCAGCGACAACCGAAAATAAAATTATCTTAGATATTGGTTTGGCTGCGATGAGCATCCTGGGTATAATTGTCACAGTCTTTGTGGCTACCGGACTGGTCAACAAAGAAATTGAAAAGCGGACTGTTTACCTGTTAGTTGCCAAGCCGATAAGCCGGGCTGAGTTAATTGTGGGCAAGCACTTAGGGATGTCGGCGGTGCTATTCGTTCTGGTAGCAGCAATGACTGTTATCTATCTGGTTATTCTGAGTTTGAGTCGCATTCCTTACCCTTTGGGCAGCATTTTAATCGCTTCGCTGTTCGTGTGGTTTGAGCTGTGCCTCATGGCCGGTGTGGGGATTTTATTTGGAGTTTTTAGCAGTTCGCTGCTGGCTACTTTACTGACATTTAGCGTTTATTTGATGGGACACTCGACGCGGGATTTAGTGGCTTTCGGCAAGTTAACTAAAAATCCTGGCATTGAACAATTGATGATGGGACTTTATCTAGTTTTGCCTGATTTAGCCCGGTTCAATTTGAGAAATGATGCTGTTTACGGACAAGTACCTTACTTGGCGGGTTTGATTACAGATGCGGGCTATGGTTTGCTGTATGTGGTGCTGCTGCTGTCAATTGCGATCGCCATATTTTCGCGTCGAGAATTTTAAAATATAGATTCCGCATTGTCAGCGGTAATTGTTTGCTGGAAGAGTCCTCGCTGCAAACGAATTTGATTGTGGAATTAGCACGCTAAGATATAGAGAAGGTTGTCGATCGCCAATCTCGACTAAAAGTCAAACTTTTATTGGTAAAATGAGGTGACTTATGACTGCTGTAATTCACAAACCGATATCGCAGCTAAAAATTACCTGGCCGCTGCTTCCCGATGATTTTATTCTACCAGATGACCCCGTGGAAAATATAGAACATCCTTTAATCTCTAACGGTTTGCGCCAGTCTGTAGTGGATTCCCCGGAACTAATCCAAGATGCACTCATAGTTTCTAATTTTGCTTTGTGTGCTGCTGTGGACGATCGCACTATTTGCAAAGCCCCAGACTGGATGTACGTGCAACCGGTTCAACCTTGGCCTCACAGCTATCCCCGCCGCAGTTACACGCCTCATACCGAAGGAACAGTGCCTTTTGTAGTGATGGAATTTCTCTCAGCTACTTACGGCGATGAATACTCCGTCGAACACACAGAAGAAATCGGCAAGTGGTTCTTTTACGAACAAGTAATCAAAGTTCCTCGCTATGTCATTTTTCGGCCGCATACAGGCAGAATAGAAGTTTATGCGCTGGAATCCGATCGCTACAACAATCAAGATCCTGATGAAAATGGGCGTTATTTGATACCTGGATTAAATCTATTTTTGGGAGTTTGGGTGGGAACTCGGGAAGGTAGAACAGGAAATTGGCTGCGCTGGTGGAATGCAGACGGAGAGTTGCTTTTGTGGCCGGAAGAACGGGCAGAAGTAGAACGTCAGCGGGCAGAAGCCGAAAGCCAGCGGGCAGAAGCCGAAAGCCAGCGGGCAGAAGCTGAAAGCCAGCGGGCAGAAGCTGAAAGCCAACGCGCCGAAGCTGAAAGCCAGCGGGCCGATCGCGAACAGCAAGATAAAGAGTCCGCCCAAACGCTGTTGGAACAGGAAAGACAGCGCAATCAAGAACTTTTGGCGCGATTGGCAGCCCTCGGTATCGATCCAGAATAAGTAAACCCACCTAAAAAAACAGAATACTCAGATCCCCGACTTCGCAGAAGTTGTTGGGGATCTAATATCGATCGCCTTCTACAGTAATCCCAATTGAAATCATGTTAGTCAAAAAACTCGAACAATTAAAAGACATTTTCGCGCAGATGGAACGGGCGCTGATTGCCTACTCTGGCGGCATTGACAGCACTTTGGTGGCAAAAATTGCTTTTGACGTGTTGGGCGATCGCGCTTTGGCTGTAACGGCTGTTTCTCCGTCTCTACTGACAGAAGATTTGGAAGATGCCCGGATTCAAGCCGCAGAAATTGGCATCGCCCACCAGGAAGTCGAAACTCAGGAAATGGCCAATCCTAATTATACTTCTAACCCGGTTAATCGCTGCTATTTTTGCAAAAGTGAACTGCACGATACTTTGAAACCGCTAGCACTTGCCAAGGGTTATCCTTATGTGGTGGATGGGGTGAATGGTGATGATTTAAAGGATTACCGCCCGGGGATTCAGGCTGCAAAGGAACGGGGCGCGCGATCGCCTTTAGCAGAAGTCGGCATGACTAAATTTGAAGTGCGACAGTTAGCAAGAGAATTGGATTTGCCTTGGTGGGACAAACCGGCACAGCCTTGTTTGAGTTCGCGCTTTCCTTACGGTGAAGAAATCACCGTTGCAAAGTTGCAAAGAGTGGGGCGCGCTGAACGGTATTTGCGGCAGTTGGGGCTGAAAAATCTGCGCGTGCGATCGGATGGAGATACGGCGCGAATTGAATTGCCGGCCCAGGAGATTCGAGAGTTTGTATTAAATGCGGATTTGCCTGCATTGGTGGCGGTGTTTCAGCAGTTTGGTTTTGTGTATGCGACTTTGGATTTGGAGGGGTTTCGCAGCGGCAAATTAAATCAGGTTTTGCAACCTGAATTGTTGGGGGCGAAGGCTTGATTAATTATCTTGAAAAAATGTCACTACAACCGTGTGTTCGTCCCGATCGCATTTAACTTGAAAACGGCGCTGAGGATAAAGCGATTTTAGGCGACTTTCCCACATCTGAGCTAATGCTTGTCCCAAATACAATAAATTGTCACTGCTAGCGTTTTGGGCACCGGGGAGAATGTCATCAACGTGCTGGTGGTTCATCACCTGCTCAATTGCAGCGACATCATTCCCTAGCTCGATTTTCCACTGTTCGTAGATTTGACTGTTAAAGGCTTCGGACAAAAAGATGCCGCCTTCATGTTCGACAAAATCTGGCCAGAATAGTTTTGTGAAAGCTATGGCAATTTCAATATTAGCAGATCCAAAAAGATAATCCCAGAGTGAAAAATCATCGCCGTTGGCTTTTTTCCATTGCTGGAAATCGATTAGTTTATCTGCATTCAAGGATATTTGTTTGATGAACATAATTTCTAGGGTATTTCATCCAATCTAGCTGGCCTAACTGTTTTCTCAGCTTGCACATAAATGTCTCCTGCTGAGTTTTGGTTGTGTTTGTATTCAACGGCGTGAGGTGTCGGCACATTTGCATGAGCCCTTCCTGTCAAGTCTACTCGCTTAATTGCCCGTCCACTGTCATCGTAGACGATATAGCTGGTAATGTTCTTGCCATCCATGCGGTACAGTAAGTTTTGGGCACTTGCTCCATCTAGAGGAAATCTCCCGCTGACCTGGGTTCCGACGGCTATCAGGGTGCTAGCGGGGATGCCAACTGTCCAGTCAACTGGTTTAGACATAATATTAGTCCTAAATTATTTTACCATCTCAGTTTGATATATGTAGGGGTATTTGGAAATGTACAGAGTACAATTTATAGAAATTTGCACAAATGCTGACGGCTTGTTAAAGCAATAGCATAAACTGAAGTAGCAGCAAGAGTAGCAAGTTTTATGAAAGTTAAATTTAGATTGATCTGGGCCATCTTGGCTTTCTTGTTGTTCGCTTACATCCCGTTTCGGGTGTTAGCGGGCCCGCCACCTGCGGGAGATACAGTGAGCTCTGCCCTGTGGTGGCAAGTTTTGGTGTACAATCAGGTGCAGCAAATTAAAGACCGGCAATATCAAGGTTGCGTGTGGGGCGATTCTATTTCTTCGGCATTGGGCGATTCTTTGGGAGAAAAAAACTTTAATTTTGCGATCGGCGGAATGAGTTCTGTTTCTCTGCTAGAACAGCTTAAACTTGTAGTGCCCCAGGGGTTTACTTGCAAAAAATCGATTTTGGCGATCGGCACAAATGATGCTATGTACGGCATCAGCGACGAGCAGTTTGTCAGCAATTTGAAACAGGCTATCGCAATTATGCGATCGATCGGCACCAAACAGATTATTCTGATTCCTGCTTTTTACTCAACTCTTGCCGCCAGCTACAATCCTAAATTTGCCGGCACAATTGCCAGAGTTGACGAAATTAATGTTCTCATCGATCAAGTCGCCGCCGACGAAAATATGACCGTGGAATCTAGTGGCATACAAGCCTTATTTAAGGAAAAAGCTCTAAATGGAGATTTAACGATAGACGGCGTTCACCTCAATGCCAAAGGTTTAGATATATACAGAAAAGTTTTGTTAAATATTTTGAATTAAACTTGACAACTCACACTTTATCTGACATAAGAATATCCTGCTAAACTCTTAATTTTAAGTCCGTTTATGCGGACTTGATTTATGTCATTTCAGTGAAGTAGGGTGCGTCATAAAAATGATATTTTTGCTACTTTCCTCACGATCTCATATCGTTTCCGGTTGCATCGGTATTATTTAAACAGTCAACAGTCAACAGTCAACAGTCAACAGTCAACATCATTCCGGTGCAACCGGAATTGATATCACAAGTGAGGCACTACGGCATCAATTGTGTGTCAGAATTAGATTTTTGTCACGATCGACAATTACTAAACTGACGCACCCTAGCGCTAAATATCAAGGAGTAGTAGTTGGCATAATTTGCTGTGGTTGTAGTTGCTGTAGCTGCTGATTTTGCTGCTGTTGAATTTGAAGTTGCCGATCTTGAAGCTCTATCTGCCGCTGTCTGTCTTCGAGTTGCAAGCGTCTGTCTTCAGCTTGCTGCTGTCTGTCTTCAGCTTGCCGCTGTCTTTCTTCACGCTGTAACTCTCTGTCTAGCAGTCTGTCTTGACGTTGCTCTTGTCTGTCTTCTCGTTGTTCTCGAAGCTGTCTGAGTTGATTTCGCCGATCGAAATCTCCTCCCAAAAATAAGTTCTGAAAAGCGTTGATAGTTGTTTGAAACCCAGTAAAAATTCCGCTAACGCTGCTGATTCCACCTGCAACTCCTGTTATCGGCTGCAAGAAAGTGGCAATATTGTCTGCAACCCTAGTATAGCCCGATCGCGCTACGAGAATCACATCGTTGTTTCGGAGAGTTGGGTTATTGTCAGGATTCAGCCCTTGAGCAAAATCGACATTAATAGTGCGGCGAGTAACAGTACCGTTGGGGTTCAAACGCAGCAGTTCCACCTTATCTTTTTTAGCCCGCAATTGATTGAAACTACCCGCAGTCAGCAAAGCTTGGTGGAGGGATGTACTAGGTTTAACCTGTAAAGCTCCGGGCCTGATCACTTCCCCTACAATATTGATGCTGATCGCATTTGGAGAGAAACTTGTACTTCCGAGTTGGGCAACTTCAGCTAAGTCTACAGTAGATGCCGTCGGAATAATGACGCTATCTCCTTCTTGCAGTAAAACATCTTGAGTTGCATCACCTTTTTGCAGCAAATCCCACAGATTTACCGTGATAGTTTGTTCAGTCCCACCTCTGATACGGCGGCGGATTTGGACGCGACGAATGTCTGCTTCTGTGGTGATACCGCCAGCAATTTTGAGCGCTCTAGTGATTGTTGGTAGTCCGACAACGGCTCCTCCTCCTTGTTGTTGTTCAATAGAGACAAAACTCAGATCTGTTTGTTGGTTAGTCGATCGCAAATCCGAAGCAGATACAGTATAAGGCCCCGGCCTGTTGACTTCTCCGACAATTACCACGCCAATTGGTTTAGTAATATCAGCGGAAAAACTAGCACTGGCTCTTTGACGGACTTCTTGGGTATTGAGAGCACTTGCTGTCGGTACAAAAATTGTATCTCCATCTCGGATCGTGACATCTTGGCTCAAATTTCCCGTATCTAAAAAATCCTGCAAATTAACAGTAATAAGTTGTTCTGCTCCGCCTCTGCGGGGACGGCGAATTTGGACATTTCGCATATCTCCTGCGGATGTCACCCCTTTAGCAACTTGCAGCATTTCCATCAAAGTTGGAAATTTTACGCCTCCTCCGGTTCCTTCTCTGCTGGCATTAATTTTGTAGGAACCGGGGCGAGTAACTTCACCGGCAACACCTATATTTAGGGGGCGAGTAACCATCAGAGTCACCGTGACAACGGGAACATTGATGAAGGGTTCGTATCGCTTGGTAATGACGGTAGCGGCTTGTTGCAGCGTCAACCCTTGAATTGAGACGCTGCGAATGATTGGTAGATTGAGGGTTCCGTCAACTAAGACTTGATATTCTTTGCTAAATTCAGGGACGCCGAAGATATCTAAAGCAATGCGATCGCCCGGGCCTAAAGTATAAGCCGCTTCTTGTATCAGCGAACCCGAATTGCCGATCCGTGGGAAACTCGAACCCGGAGGCGGTGGTGGCGGTACTCTCGGCCTGTTTTGGTTCCTAGCGGGTGCAGGATTTCTGATGGCAGGCAACTGAGCTATACTGGGCAGCGAACTGCTCAGCACCAGGAGTGCTGACAAACTAAGACTTGTAGCGGTTTGAACGTTATGTTTCATCTTTCTTTCCTGGTTGCAGTCTGCCATTGAACGATCGCAATGCAAGCTAGTTAATTTTAGTTTATTTTCCGTTCTGTCCAGTGTAGCCTCGCTGCCCTGGAAAATCCAGAGGTGGAATCATAAAATTTGTGCGGCAATCGAGTACCTTCTTTATAAAGAAAGCGTAAAGCTAGCCAAATGTTCTCAAAATTATTTATACATAAGTCGGGATGCAAATCAACCCCCCGAAATAAAAGATCTAGAAAAAACGATCCTTCTTTGATGTAAAATATTAATAATTGTATCTGCGGGACAAAGACAAGTGTCACTAAAATTGGAGAAGGTAATTCCCTGGGGACGCTGCTTGGATGAATACATAGGAATGTTTAGCTTGACATCAAGTGACCTCAAGCGAGCAATTCTAGATTGTGCGGGCGGGCCGGCGAGTTTCAATGCTGAAATGACTCGCCAAGGTAACAAGGTGATTTCTTGCGATCCGGTTTATCAGTTTACGGCGGTGGAAATTGGCGATCGCATCCAAGAAACATATCAAACTGTGATTGACGCTGTTAAGGCCAATGTAGACGGTTACCTGTGGAACAGTTTTGAATCGCCGTACCAGCTAGGCGAAGTGCGGATGAAAGCAATGCAGGAATTTTTAGCAGATTTTCCCTCTGGCTTGGAGCAAGGCCGCTACCTGACTGCTGAGCTGCCTGTTTTGCCCTTCGATAACGGTCAATTTGATTTAGCTTTGTGCAGCCATTTCTTATTTGCTTATTCTCACCTGCTTTCGGAAGAATTTCATCTAGAAGCAATTATGGAAATGTGTCGGGTTGCTAAGGAAGTGCGAGTGTTTCCGCTGTTGCAAAGTTTTAGCGGAGAGGAATCTGAGCATTTAAATCCGATTATTGCCGAATTGAAAAATAGAAATTTTCGTGTGGAAGTTCAAGAGGCTCCCTATGAGTTTCAAAAAGGTGGAAATAAGATGCTGCGAGTTAGGGGGGAAATCTAATTAGCAAATATAATTAGCGGGCGAAGGTCATTCGCGGCTATACAAACAATGTCCGCAGTTACCGGGCGAAGGTCATTCGCGGCTACACAAACAATGTCCGCCTCCGCGGACTGGAAGAAGTTACTTTAATCAGGCCTTGATACCATGCTTGAGGGCGATCGGGAGTCGTAAATTGGGAAAAGTTCAGAAACTCTGCATCAGCTTCAGATTGAGCTGTACTGGAAAAGTCAATGCGATAGATCATGCTTCCAAAGAAAGTCCGTATTTCTGGTTTTGTCGATCGACAAAATCTTCCAGACTAGAAAATTGACCCCGATCGAAGTCATCAAGTCCGCGTTGAATCCCTTCCAATGCCTCGAAGAAATCGCTTTCATCAAAGCTAAGGCCGAAGGCGAGAACAGCTAGGATAACGCTGGTTATATCTTGTCCTGTACTTTCAGCCCGTTGGCGCAGCAGTGCTTCGATTTTTGGGGGTAAGGTGAGTGTAACGGTCATAAAAGTTATGATGAATGGTTAACTTTAATTTGTAACTCTATTTTGGCATAGTTAGCCAAAACATCGCTTCCTAAACTATCTGCCCATTCCTTAACCCGATCGCCCGAAATGCCTATCTTGCTTTTTTGGTAATCTTCCAAGACGGAGAGACTCATTGCGATGGTTTGTTCTTCGCCCAGAGGTTGAAACTCGTTTGCTGTGTCAATTTCTCCCCATTGATATCCCTCGCTTTCCTCAGTAATTTCTGTGATTAGGCGTTCAAAGTCGCTAAGATTACCGTTGGACTGATTCAGCCATGAAAGTGCGATCGCCTTCACCGCATCGCTGGACATGACCTGAATTTTGGCGTGGAGTTGCTTTATAGATTGAGCCATTGGATCGTAGAGAGTGACTGATTCTATTCTAGCGCATTGTCAAATAGTTGCGACGATCGTAAGGCACAGTTGTGGTAAAATTAATTAAATTCTTTGATGTCGATCGCCAGAAGCCTAATTAAAAGTAATACCTCTTCTCAAAAAACTACAACTGTAAATAAACTATCAACCAGAATATTCATCATTTATTCCCAACTTCTCAACTTTTTCAATCGTCAAGCGTCAATCCAAAATCTCAAATATCAAATCTAAAATCGTCTGTATTATGCCACAAACAGTCTGGATCGCACGCCACGGAAACCGCATCGACTTCGTAAACCCCGACTGGTTTCTCACCGCAGAACACCGCTACGATCCCCATCTTTCCGAAGACGGTAACATTCAAGCCAAACAACTAGCCAATCGCCTCAAAGGTGAAGAAATTTCTCATATTTTTGCTTCGCCTTTTCTGCGAACTGTCCAAACGGCAAATCACGCGGCAGAAGCTCTGGATTTGTCAATTAAACTAGAGTGGGGACTGTGCGAATGGCTGAATCCTGAATGGATGACCGAAATGCCGGAAACTGAATCTGTCGAGGATTTGTGCAGGCGTTTTCCCAGGATTGATGCTTCTTATAAAGGCGGTATTGCTAATTATCCCGAAACCGGGGAAGCTTGTCTCAAAAGGGCGGGGGAAACTGCTAAACGCCTCGCTGCACAGTTTCCTGAGGATATGTTATTAGTAGGTCACGGTTCGTCGGTTGTGGGAAGTGCGCTGTGGCTGGTGGGCGGTGCTAGGAGGAAAATTAATGCTTCTCTTTGCTGTTTGGTGAAAGTGGTGCGGAATGGGGACGAATGGTCGATCGCACTTAATGGCGATACTTCTCACCTCACGGACACTGAAACCGACATCCGCTTTAATTAAAGTTGAGATTCGTGCAAAAAATCGCATTATATGCTATGTGTACGGGTTGTGCAGTGCACACCCTAGGTTAATCTGGTCTGTGAAAATCTGAGTGCTATCATTTAATGTCGATCGCACATTTTAAATCAAAAATCTTAAATAGGTATGGCTGGACACAGTAAATGGGCGAATATTAAACGCCAAAAAGCTAGAGTTGATGCCGTTAAAGGCAAGGTTTTTGCTAGAATATCTCGCGAAATAATTGTCGCCGCCCGCAGCGGAGTTCCCGATCCCGCTGGCAATTTTCAACTGCGGACAGCTATTGAAAAAGCCAAGGCGGCGAGTATTCCTAATGAAAACATAGAAAGGGCGATCGCCAAAGGTGCCGGTTTAGCCGGAGGTAGTTCCGAATTAGAAGCCATTCGCTACGAAGGTTACGGCGTTGGCGGCGTGGCGATTCTGATTGAAGCGCTGACAGACAACCGCAACCGCGCGGCGGCTGACTTGCGAGAAGCTTTTAGTAAAAATGGCGGCAACTTGGGCGAAACTGGTTGTGTGGGGTGGATGTTCGACCACAAAGGAGTTTGTACAGTATGCGGCCCCATTGATGAAGAACAATTGTTTGAAGCGTCGCTAGAAGCAGAAGCCGAATCCTACGATTTGATATTAATTGATGAGGATACTGAAGGTGCAGAGGTATTTACAAGTGTGCCTAATTTGGAAAAACTGGCTGATGTTTTGAAACAAACAGGTTTTGCAGTTTTGCAGTCGGAAAATCGCTGGATTCCGAGCAACATAGTAGAAATTGATAATCCTGAAAAAGCTCGATTGCTCATAAAATTGATGGATGCACTAGAAGATTTAGATGACGTGCAAAGCGTGACAGCAAATTTTGAAATGACCGATGAATTGATGTCCTCAATTATGATTTAAAATCCTTGGTTCGTAGTGAGGACTTTAGTCCGCATCAGGTTCATAGCAAAAATCGTAGGGTACAGGTTCGTAGTGAGGACTTTAGTCCGCATCCATGACAGGTTCGTAGTGAGGACTTTAGTCCGCATCAGGTTCATAGCAAAATTTGAAGGTTACTAGAACAATTACGGCTTTGTCGGAGTATGAAAGTTCAAGCGCAAATTATCTGGGAGAAGTAGTCCAGTACCGGACGATCGATCGGATGCAATAAGGGGGATTTGTGCGATCGTTTGTCAAGTAGTAAGTTGATATATTGCGGGTCGGTATTTTGGTTCGGGAATGGGTTTTCCCGCAGTTGTTGCAGCTTCCAGCCATGCTGTTTTAGCAATCTGTACTTCCTGCAAAGCTAATTCTGGGGTTTCCCCAAAAGCGGAACAGTATTTTAAGTCGGGAATATCGGCAATATAGCCTTCATCTTCGTTGCTGTAAAAAATATTGATGTGATAGTCTTTCATGGTTGATCATCCTCTATTGTGAGAGCGTATTCCTCGATTATCGCTAAGAATTGACGGACTTGATAGGGTGTCACCTCGCCTTTCTTATTTTGAATGTTAACAATTTCTGGCACTTCGGGATGATTGAATATGTGATGACTGCCACTGACTCTCGCCAGACTAAAGCCAAAGGCTTCAATCAGTGTCACCATTTCATTAAACTTGATGTTTTTTGACCCAGATAGCACCTTTTCTAAAATTTTACGCTTTTTCATCGCTCGCTCTTGATTGTACCTGGAATTTTAGGGTTTATTGATGCTGCTTGCAATCATAACATTCTTAATCTTGAACTATATCGTGTATTCGTGCTTCGTAAAATCCTTCCTCTTGAAGAAATTGAGTTAATTCCTTAAGTCCTTGGCGACGCTTGACTTTTCGCTGTTCTTGATAAATGATTAAATCCTTCAATTGAATTCGCCGATGGGAACCTACTTTGACACAAGGAATTGCTCCTTCATCTAGCAACTTGACAAGAAATGGTCGCGATACATTCAGGATATCGGCAGCTTGCTGCGTCGTCAGTTCGCGATTGTGAAGAATATCAAGCAAATATAGGGAAAACAAAAGACAAGCATTAAGTAGAACAGCAACTTTAGCCATATTAAAAAGTGAATTAATCCTATTCCTCGTATAAACCAGCTTCCTCAGTCATCTCGATTAGCTGGTCTAATAGTTTACGGCGCTTTCTGTCTCGCTGTTCTTGATAAATGATTAAATCCTTAAATCGAATCCTCCGATGGGAACCTACTTTGATATAAGGAATTGCTTCTTCATCTAGCAACTTGACTAGAAAAGGTCGCGATACATTTAGGATATTAGCAGCTTGTTGTGTTGTTAATTCGCGATTGTGACGAACGATCGAAACAGCCCGATTAGATGCCATCGCCTGCACAGCTTGATGCAGGATGTTGCAGACTGATTCGGGAAGGAGAATCTCTTCTCCGTTACTGGTGACTAATTTTGGCTGTGCGGATTCTCGGCTGAGTATCTGTGCTAATTGTGCTATAGATTCTTGTTCTTTTTCTGGAGGCAAAACAGACTCTGGCGATGCTTTTTGCTTTAACATAGCAAGATGTATTTTGATTGTTTTCTTGACGATAACACTTTTCACGGCGTAAACGCAATATCCGAAATAATCAAAATATTCAAACAGCCTGAAATAATCGTTCTAGCTTCTTAGTTACGGGCAATGGTTTACCTTCAGCTTGACAACTCTCAATTAGTAACTCCAGTACCTCTCGTGCATTGTAGATAGCTTCTTCATAAGAATCTCCGTGAGTTACCGGCTGCATTACATCCTCAAATTCAGGCAAAAATACGACAAAGCATCGATCGCCTTCCGACCATTGGATAACAACTGTATATTTCATGGTTCTGTCTCCTCTGCTTCGATTTGGCCAATTTTCCTCAATTATTTCGTTTTACGCTATCTGTAATCGTTTCCCCAACGTCTGAGGTTCTGGTAGAGGTTTGCCATCTTCTTGATAGAGTTCAATCAATGTTTCTAACAATTCTTGTCCGTGTTTTGCCGCTTCTTCGTAAGTGTGTCCGTGAGTGCAAGGCTGCATGACATCGGTAAACTCAGGTAAGCTGACAACAAAAAGTTGATCCTCTTTTGACCACTGGATAATGAGACTATAATTGCTATTCATTTGGAACCCTTTATAGGCGAATAGAGAAGAATGCCAGCTAATGAGGTTTAGGATATTGTAGCCGATCGCCCAAACGACAAAAACCGAGTTGATTTAAGAAACCGGGTTTTTACCAAATCTGCGGGCTACAACAAAGTATTTTCGTAAAAAACCCGGTTTCTGGACTTCCTGACTCTTGCATCCCCACACAGATGTACAATGGTGAGACCGAATTCCCCAACGACCACCGTGATTGACCGCTACACTCTGCCCGAAATGGGCAACATCTGGACTGAAACCGCCAAACTCAAAAGCTGGCTACAAGTAGAAATTGCTGTCTGCGAAGCTCAAGCCGAACTCGGCTACATCCCCGCCGCCGCAGTCGAAGAAATTAAAGCTAAGGCTAATTTTGACCCCAAACGAGTCCTCGAAATTGAAGAGGAAGTTCGCCATGACATGATTGCTTTCTTGACAAATGTCAACGAATATGTAGGCGATGCCGGCCGCTACATTCACCTCGGTTTAACCAGTTCCGATGTGCTCGATACTGCTTTGGCGCTGCAATTAGTCGCCAGCGTCAATATCTTGTTAGAACGTGTCGAAGATTTGAGCCAAGCTATTCGCTATCAGGCCCAACAACACCGCAATACTGTGATGGTTGGCCGATCGCACGGAATTCACGCCGAACCCATCACCTTTGGCTTTAAACTAGCAGGATGGCTGGCTGAAGTCCTTCGCAACCGCGCCCGATTGGTGAATTTGCGATCGTCGATCGCAGTTGGCAAAATCTCCGGTGCAGTCGGAACCTATGCTAATATCGATCCGCGCATCGAAGCGATCGCCTGTCAAAACCTCGGACTCGAACCCGATTGTGCATCGACTCAAGTCATTTCGCGCGATCGACACGCCGAATACGTCCAAACCTTAGCATTGTTAGCCGCATCGATCGAACGTTTTGCAGTCGAAATTCGCAACCTGCAACGCACCGACGTGCTCGAAGTCGAAGAATTCTTCTCCAAAGGGCAAAAAGGCTCATCCGCCATGCCCCACAAACGCAACCCGATTCGATCGGAAAGACTCACAGGGATGGCGAGAATTGTCCGCGCCAACGCCGTCGCAGCCTTAGAAAATGTGGCGCTTTGGCACGAAAGAGACATTTCTCACAGTTCCGTAGAACGGATGATTTTGCCCGACAGTTCTACAGTAACTCACTTCATGTTAGTGGAAACCACAGACTTAGTAAAACACCTGCTAGTCTATCCCGAAAATATGAAGCGAAACATGAATCTTTACGGCGGAGTTATCTTCAGTCAGCGCGTGATGCTAGCCTTGGTAGAAAAAGGAATGAACCGTGAAGAAGCATACAAAGTTGTGCAATCTTGCGCTCATGAAGCTTGGAATAAAGCTGAAGGCAATTTCTACAATTTGATTGCTAAGGACGATCGCGTTACTGCTAAGATGACGAGCAAGGAAATTGATGATTGTTTCGATCCGCAGTATCAATTGAGGCACTTAGATTTAGTATATCAGCGGTTGGGAATTTAAAATTTTTTTGAATTTCCGACTTTGGATAGGCCCAACTTGCCCACCAAGTTTCTCTGCGATATATTGTACCAAATTCGGTTTTGAGATCCCCTTGATTCTTCAGTCCGCGGAGGCGGACTTTGTATGTGTAGAAGCGATTTCAATCGCCGATTCAATCGCCGATCG
>NZ_JAEQCT010000095.1:0-31603 GCF_020738205.1 Microcoleus sp. PH2017_24_DOB_U_A | reverse complement strand
CCCAAAATCCCTTTCTTGCCGTAAAAGAGCTGATGGATGGGTGAAAAAATCAACAATTCTACTCCTTGGGACACAGGGAGTCTGCCGGAAAAGATAAGTGATTATCTTGCTAGTTAGGATCACCTTCGGGTGAGTGAAACCTACGGAGGGAGGATAAGACCAGCTTAGAGATGGCTCGCGTCGAGGCTCTCCCGTTGAAAGAGGAAGCCCGCACTCTATTTGTTTACAAAATGAGTGTCGGGTATGTCACGCCTTTAAGGCTTTGCGGGTATGGTACCAAGCTGCCATGCCCATCACTGGAACTAAAAAGCCCAAACTCAGCAGCACGATCCGCAAGCCGAGGTCATCCGATCCCACGGCTTTGCTGACAGCATCCGTCAGCGGGCCGGTCAGTGCTAAAGGCAAGCTGAGAGCAATATTAATCGCATTGTTCTCCAAGCCAAAGACTTTTCCCCGCATAGATTCGGGAGTTTTTTCTTGAATCAAAGCTTGCATCGGGCCGTTAATTAAGGAAGCGCCAAAACCGAACAGAGCACTCAATCCGAATCCCAGCCAAAGCTGTCTGACAAAGGCAAACATTCCCAACACAAAACCCATCATTACGAAACCAATTAATGGCAAAGGTTTGTTGTGCATTCGATCGCCCCAGTGGCCCAAAAACGCCGCGCCGAAGACCATTCCGATGCCCGCAGCAGCCAGCAAAAACCCAAATTGAGTTTCTTTGAGACCTATTTTGCCCGAAAGTGCGATCGCCAGAACTTGCAGCGCCGCAAACACCGAATACAAAATCGTCAACTGCACCATCGCGTTGCTAATCAGGCGATTGTGCTTCAAATACCGCAAACCTTCTTTAAAGTCTTGCCAAGGATGAACATTTTTGCCACTGCTACCGCCGCGATTTTCTTTAATGTGCATCAAGTAGAGCAAACCTGCTGAAATCAGGTACAACCCGCCCAGAAAAAACTCTTGAGAAGCTGGCCCGTAGCTGTGTTTGAGCCAAGTAAATATCGGTTCGCCGATCGTCATTCCGACAATTATCCCGCCCATTGTGGACGAGGCGAACAGAGCATTTGCCGACATCAGTCCCTCTCGCCCCACAGCCAGCGGGATTGCCGCCGCCTCTGCGGGAGCAAAAAATTGCGTTACGGTAGACACTAAAAACGTGAGTACCAACAACACCACAAAAGTTTTGGGCAAAAACGGCAAAGATCCAATCAACACCGCTCGGATCGCGTTGCAGCCGATCAGCATTTGCTTTTTGGAAAAGCGGTCTACCACGATACCGGCCGCCGAACCAAAGACGATCGCCGGTAGCGTGTAGGCGATCATCACCGCTGACAGCATCGAATTTTCCGAATGCTGCCAAGAAACGGGCCAGGGTCGGTAGTCGCCTGTTTTCAGCAGAATAATCAGCAATACGTAAAAGATTTTATCCGCCACTTGGGCCAACAACTGGCCAGTCCACAAGGTGAGGAAGGGGCGATTTCTCAGTAGGGCATCAAGCCCGCTGCGGTCAGGGGGAGGGCTAGCTGGGTGCATAGGAATAGTTTAACTGACCGCTTCTGGCAATTATAGTTTTCAGCAATACGTGCAAATCTGACTTGTGCAAAGCGGAAACCGGCGAAAAATCCTGTCTCCTGTGTTCTTTTTCTGTTTTAGCAGATCGGCGACGGACGGCTTGGGTCTTTTTCACTCTAGCGCGATCGGCTCCACACGGCCACCACCGCCGGAAAATCAGGGAATGTTGTTAAATGTTGACCTGCATTATTTCATCGGGAGTACAACATAAGGTAATATATTTGACAAAATAGTTGCTGTTGGCAGTGATCTTAAAAGATGTCACGCCGATTAAGTAATATAACGAACGTAGTAATGTTAGGAGTGAGAAACTTGAAAAAGGTTGAAGCTATTATTCGCCCGTTTAAACTTGACGAAGTGAAAATCGCACTCGTCAATGCTGGGATTGTGGGGATGACTGTTTCTGAAGTTAGAGGTTTTGGCCGTCAGAAGGGCATGACAGAACGCTATCGCGGTTCTGAGTACACTGTTGAGTTCTTGCAAAAGCTCAAGGTCGAGATTGTTGTCGAAAACGATCAGGTTGACATGGTGGTTGATAAAATTATCGCTGCTTCCCGCACGGGCGAGATTGGCGACGGCAAGATTTTCATCTCCACCGTAGAACAAATTATCCGCATTCGGACGGGAGAAAAGAACCTGGAGGCAATCTAGAATACTGGGGAATTGGGAATGGGGAATTGGGAATGGGGCATTGGGCATTGGGCATTGGGCATTGGGCATTGGGCATTGGTAATCAATCACAAATAACCAATAACTAATAACCCATAACAACTGACTTCTTCCTTCTTCCTTTTTCCCTCCGAAATTACTTGACTAATGACTTCATTTGTGGTAATAAAGCCTGGAATGCTTGACCGCGATGGGAGTGCGATCGCTTAATTTCCGGTGTCATTTCCGCAAAACTCTGTTGCTGTGCGGGTACGTAGAAAATCGGATCGTACCCGAAACCTCCCGTACCGCGAGGAGAGTGCAGGATTTCGCCGCGACAAATTCCTTCTACTTGCAGGGCAATTGTACCGTCGGGACGGGCGATCGCGATCGCACACACAAATTGTGCACCCCGGTTCTGTTCGGTTCCCAATTCTTTGAGAAGCCGAGATATCCTGTCAGCATCGGTTTTTCCGTAGCGCGCCGAGTAAATCCCAGGTTGACCGTCGAGTGCATCTACCATTAAACCAGAATCATCGGCGATCGACCATTCACCGATCGCTTTGGCAATTTCCGAAGCTTTCAAACAAGCATTAGCAATAAAAGTCTCGCCAGTTTCCTCAATTTCCAACTCTGCCGGTTTCAGTTGCAACTTCCATCCCAAATCCTGAAGATAAACCTGCATTTCCTTAACTTTGCCAGGATTGCCCGTAGCCACAACTAGCAATTTATTATTTGTCATTATTTCTGTTAAAAATTACGGATCTATCTTAACAAAAGATTGGTGAAACGGCTGCAACAAAATTCCCAAAATCTTATCAACGTCTTGAATATAATATTCGATCTGATCGATATAAACAGTAGTTTCCTCCAAAATCAAGAATTTCCAGTTAGTACCCGTTGTCACCGCGCCGTAAATGCGATCGATCTCAGTGTCTTGATTTTGATTAAAAGATTGAGCCGCCACCATTGCTGCAACACATTGACCCAACCCGCCCATAATATCTTCTTTTTTTGCCTCAAAAATTGTTACAACCGGAGCGCTGATGAATAATTGTTCTGGAGAACCGCTCATGATATAATCGCAAAACCCTTGCAAACCTCTTTCTGGATCGACTATAAAATCTTTACCTGAGAAAAGAGAAACTCGTTTGTTTAACATTCGCCTAACTTCTGCCAAAATCGGAGCAATTAAAAATTCCGATCGAGCTTTTTGAGTTGATATGAAAGTTGCGAGTGGCACATAATCGATGAGAATTGTTGTTAATATTTCTGATGGTGTAACAGGTTCTGTGTCTGCAAATAAATTGCGCGTTTCATCTAAAGTTAATCCAAAATCTTTTTTGACTCTCGCAAGGCTGAAATCGCTGTATGCCATTTGCTTTTATACCAATTATTAAAAACTCTTACAACATTCTTCCGTAGGGTGTGGATCTCTTAAAAATCTCTGCATAAAAATCAACTGTTCGAGTGGCGACGCACCTTACACAATTGTTGAATAAACAAGCACGAACAATTATTGTGTATCAAGCTTTGTCAGGTGCGCTGCTTTAAGATTGTTTGTCTAATTTAGAGATTTTTAATGGCGGCACATCCTGCAATACTTTTGATTTATGAATAAGAAAGATTTTTTTGAACCACAGAGGCCGCAGAGAACACAGAGAAAGAGAGGTTTCATATTAATTCATCCGCGTTTATCTGCGTTTATCTGCGGTGGCAAACTCTTCTCAATTCTGTGCCCAACTCTTCGCCCAATTCAAGTTTTGCATCACCTCTTTCAAGGTCGCAGCTTCCGAATACAACCGCAACACTGGTTCAGTACCGCTAAACCGAATTAACAGCCAACTTCCGTCAGCCAAACGGAATTTATATCCGTCAACTTTGTTGCAATCTACAACTGCTTTCCCCGCTATTTCTGTGAGAGGTTGATTTTGCAGCAGCGACAGCAAACGCGCTCTTTCTGCCATGCTTGCTAGATGCAAGTCAATGCGATCGTAAGCTGAAGTAAAATTAGTTTCTGTTTGCAGTCGGCGATAGATGTCGCTCAAATCTTCCCCGGATTTGACAACGGCTTCTAGCAAGTACAGCGCCGATAGCAACGCGTCTCTTTCGGGTATGTGGGTACCGTAGCCGATTCCGCCGGATTCTTCGCCGCCGACTAGGACTTGGGTGGTTAACATTCGATCGGCAATATACTTGTAACCGATCGGCGTTTCAAACAATGGTAAGCCGTAAAGTTCGGCAATTTTGGGCATGATGTCGGAACCGCTGACGGTTTTGATGACTTCTCCGGTGAAGCCGCGCCGTTTGGCTAAGTGTTCGATTAATATAGGAACTAGGATTTGCGAACTGAGGAAGTTTCCGCTAGAGTCAACCGCAGCAATTCGATCGCTATCTCCGTCAAATACAAATCCGATCGACAAACCAGATGCTTTTCGCTGGTGAGTCCGCATGACGCGGAACAACTGCGACAGGTAGCGCGGCAAAGGTTCCGGTGCACCGCCACCAAACAGCGGATCGCGATCGCTGTTGACTTCCTGCACTGTTTCTTCTAATATTTGAGCTAATCCGCCCGCCGCTGCGCCGTGCATTACATCTACAAATACTGTGATTTTCCCGGATGCGATCGCCCCCTTAATCGCTTCAATATCCACCATTTCCCGCAAGGTTTTGCAGTAAGCCGGCCAAGGATTGAAACTTTCCAATTTTCCGGGAGTTGCTGAAAGTGCCGCCGGATTTTCGAGTTTTGCTTCTATCTGTTGCGTAACTTCGGGCGAAACTGAACCGCCAAATCCGCCCTTGACTTTTAATCCTAAATATGCACCGGGATTGTGGCTGGCTGTCAGGACGATCGCACCTAAAGCATTTAATTGTTTGGCAGCTAAACTAAAAGCCGGAGTTGGGGCGTAGGATTCGCTGAGGAGCACGTCAAATCCGGCGTTTTGGACTGCCTTAGCTGCTGCGAGGGCAAAATCTTCAGCCAGAAATCGGCGATCGTAACCGACAATTACAGTGCCGCTACTGGCATTATTGCCGCCGGTTTGTGCGAGAACTTGTGCTGCTAGGGGAGCTACCAACGCTACGCGATCGAAGGTAAAATCGTCAGCAATGATGCCGCGCCAGCCATCTGTACCGAATTTAATAGGATTCATCGTTTAGTCACAAGCCATAAGTCACTCGTCTATTTTATGAGCTTATTTGGCGATCGTCAGTCTATTTTAGATTTTAGATTTTAGATTTTAGATTTTCTTGCAGCCTTGAATCTGGCAGCTTGAACAAGACTCTAAAATTTGGGGAGCTCCTTTTAACGAGTGTACCTGGCACGGTACCGGTTTTGGGGCTGCTTAAAAGTCATCATTAGTCAGCAGTAAGCAGTCATCAACCGACAACTGACAACCGACAACCGACAGTTGACAACTGACAACTGTCAACCGACAACTGTCAACTGTCAACCGACAACTGTCAACTGTCAACTGTCAACTGTCAACTGTCAACTGTCAACTGTCAACTGTCAACTGTCTAAAAGAATGCCGGTTGGTGGCGGATCAAATTCAGGAATTCTTCGCGAGTTTTTTGTTCCTCCTGAAACACGCCCAACATCGCACTCGTCACTGTCCAAGCACCGGGTTTTTGCACGCCCCGCATCGTCATGCACATATGGCTGGCTTCCATTACTACAGCCACTCCCTGTGGTTCCAATATTGTCTGAACTGCTTCGGCAATTTGGCGCGTCAAACGTTCTTGTACCTGCAATCGTCGGCTGTACATTTCGACAATTCTCGCTAGTTTGCTCAGTCCCACTACTTTTTGGTTGGGAATGTAAGCGACGTGAACTCGACCCATAAATGGCAGCATATGGTGTTCGCACATACTGAAGGCGCTGATATCTCGCACCAGTACCATTTCGTTGTGACCTTCGTCAAAGATAGCGCCGTTGAGGAGTTCTTCGAGGGATTGACTGTAACCGCTGGTGAGAAACCGCATTGCTTCTGCTACCCGCTTCGGGGTTTTGAGCAATCCTTCGCGTTCGGGATCTTCTCCTATTCCCAGCAGCATCGTCCGAACGGCTTCCATCATTTCTTCCTGACCTATTTCTGAGGTTACCGGAACGTTGGATTCTTGACCGTGGGAGGAATTGCGATCGGGTCGAGTGGCGATGCGGGGCAAGTTGTTATCGGCGGTTGCGGGCTGTTTCATGGTGTCAGTTGAGATTGAGTTTGAGCCGTTCGTACCGTTATTCGATGCAATTGTCATAAAAAGTTGGTGTGAGGATGAATCTATTTTCGATTTTCGATTTTCGATTCGGCATATACCTATCGATTTTCGATTTTCGATTGAGGGATAGAACGAGAGATTTAAAGATTGTTGAATTCGATAAAAATCCAGCTTTCTACAATCTCAAGTTCACAAAACTCCGGCGTTGGACATGAGCGTGATTTCTTCAATGACTGCACTTGTCGGTAACTGAACTGCGTGCAGGATTGATTGGGCGACGATTTCTGGAGTTAACATCGCGCTGCGATCGAAATCGGCTTGGACGCTCTCTGTGTCCCACATGGGAGTGTTGACAGAACCCGGACAGATGGCTGTGACGCGAATTCCGCCAGCCCGTTCTTCTGCGGCTAATGTCTTGGATAAAGCCATGAGACCGAATTTGCTGACGCAGTAGGCTCCCCAGTTGGGGAAGGTTTGGGTGCCTGCGATCGAGGAAACGTTGATGATGATTCCCGATCGCCGATCGCGCATTCCCGGCAAAATTCCTAAAATACACTGCCAAACGCTAGTAAGATTCAGGTCTAGAACGTTCTGCCAGTCGGCTAGGGGCGTTTCGGTCAATGAGCCGGTGTAGCCCATGCCAGCGCTGTTGACCAGGATATCTACGGGGCCGAATTGAGCTGCGATCTCGCTGATGCCGCTTTGCACTTGCTCAATTTTTGCCAAGTCTAAGGGATAAGCTTCTGCTTTCACTCCGAATTCTCGGGCTGCTGTGGCAACGGCTTCTAGGTTTTCTGACTCTCGGCTAACTAAGGCCAGATTTATGCCAACGGCAGCGAACCCTAGAGCAGTTGCTTTGCCAATACCGCTGCTGGCTCCGGTAATCAGAGCCTGCTTTGTTGTTCGATCGTTCATTAAATTTCCTGATACTTTCGCTCGGCAACTCTCTCAAGCGTTACAGCCTTCTTCGGCAAATTAGAAAGCTGTTTGCCACGGGTGAACACAGTTAATTATGAAATTAACATTAAGAACTGTTAAGCCGATGTCATCTGAAAAATTATAACACTGCTGACAGATTCGCAGAATGGTGAGTTGTGAGTTATGAGTTTGAAGTTAAGAGATTTTTAACTCATAACTAATAACTATGAATTCGTCGGCTCAAGCAACCTTTTCAGTGAACACACCGATGTCGCGGAATTTTTGATACCGGAGATCGCGTCGCTGCTGGCCGGTGAGCTGTGTCAGTTCTGCTAAGTTTTCCAACAAAGCTCCTTTGAGCATAGCCGCAGCTTTCAGGGGATTGGAGTGCGCGCCACCAACGGGTTCGGGTACTATCTGATCCAGAACGCCGAGGTTTTTCAAATCCCAGGAAGTAATTTTGAGGGCTTCGGCGGCTAAGTTGGCTTTACCGGAGTCTTTCCAGAGGATGGCCGCACAAGCTTCGGGGGTGGCTACGGTATACACGGAATGTTCTAACATTAACAGCCGCTCGCCGACGCCGATGCCCAATGCGCCCCCGGAACCGCCTTCGCCGATGACAGTGCAAATAATCGGAACGTCGAGGCGAAACATTTCTCGGAGGTTGCAGGCGATCGCCTCTCCCTGTCCGAGCTGTTCGGCTTCTAAGCCAGCCCAAGCCCCCGGAGTATCGATAAAGGTGAAAATTGGCATACCGAAGCGATCGGCGTGTTCCATCAACCGCAGGGCTTTGCGGTAGCCGCCGGGAGCTGCCATCCCGAAGTTGCGGGCGATATTGTCTTTGGTGTCGCGTCCTTTTTGATGGCCGATGATGACTGTAGGGCGCCCGTCTATGCGGGCAATTCCGCCGACGAGGGCGGGGTCGTCTCCCCCGCGCCGATCGCCGTGGAGCTCGATCCACTCGTCGCTAATTGCCTGAATGTAGTCGAGGGTGCTGGGGCGGCGCGGGTGACGGGCGAGTTGCAGCCGCTGCATAGGGGACAAGCTGCTGAAAATTTCTTGTCGCAGTTGGGCGGAACGAGCTTCGAGTTTGCGAATTTCGTCGGTGACATCGACGCTGTTTTCTGCGGCGAGTTCGCGAATCTGGTGAATTCGGGTTTCGAGTTCGGCCAGAGGCTTTTCAAAATCTAGGAGTAATGGTTTGCGGTCGGGGTTTGCCACGCTGATAATTTCTATAGGGTTTTTAAGGTGAAAGTCGATCGACTGTTTCCCGATCCTACCTTGTCAGTTGACACTGAAAAAGAGGGTTCTTGGGAAGTTTTGAATTTTGAATTATGTTTTTCTTCGTAGCCAGAGTTGAAAACCTGAGGCTTGAGCCTCGTTTTTTGTTACACTATTTTTGCTTAATCCCAGAGTTTTACCAGAAAGAATTGGTTTAAAGCCGAAACCCTTGTAGGGAGAAATTAAAATCAGACTATTCATTAATCCAATCCTCTTGCTTCCAGGTAGCTGTTAACTGTCAACTGTCAACTGTCAACTGTCAACTGAACCACCCCCCCTATGCCTGCCCACAGCCACAAAAGACCTAACCCTGCTGAATTGTTCCAAAGCGCAAAAAGCGATACAAGTGCGATCGAACTCAGTCCGTCGGAAGCTTTGACAGCTATTTCAGTCTTAGCTGTTGCCGCCGACGGTGAAATATCCGAAGCCGAAAGACAAACCCTTGCCGCCAATCACATTCGCTTGTTCGGCTCTTATTCTGGCGAACACTTCCAAGAACTATTTAAGAAAGTTCTGAAATTGAGCAGTCTGTACACTCCGGCCGAAGTATTTGCCGCAGCTAAAAACGCATTGAATGCTCAGCTTCGAGAAACAGCTTTTGCAATTGCCACAGATTTGGTCTTGGTAGATGGAGTTTTCACAACCGAGGAAAAAGATTTCTTAGTTGAACTTTCCCAAGCTCTCGACATCTCCGAGACAATGGGCAAAAAAATCATCGAAGTCATGACCATCAAAAACTGCGGGGACAATTTGATCTCAGCTCAATCTCTTGAATAAGTTGAGCGATAGACCACTATATCATGTCTGGTTAAATAACCGTTAGCTGTATATTTTTGACCGATCCGCACTCTTTGTCCTGACTGCCAAAAACTTTTCTTCGAGTCGTGCGATCGAACACAATCTCAACTCTTAACTCCCTCAAAAAAAAAGTTACTGGTTATTATCAGAAAAAATTTCCTCAATAACCAATAACCCTTAATCAATCACATCAAAATGACATCAAAGGTCGGAAACCGTGCTTGACGGAAATTTCTCCGATTTGCTCCATCTTTTCTACCGTAATTTGATTCCGTCCCCAAGAAAAATTGGTGTACAACTTTTCAAATTCCAGCAGCATGGATTCGGCAAAACAGGCAAATAACTGCCGGCCCGGCACATCCATATTCACAATCTTCATAATCTTCCACTCAATATCGAGGGAATGCTCCACAATCCCGCCATTGAGTACGTAAATTTCGGGATGCTGAACCTGAGTTGCCAGATTTTTCGGATAACCACCGTCAATCAACAAACAGGGTTGCTTCAATGTCTTCGGGTCAATTTCTACTCCCTTTGGCATACTGGCTACCCAGACTACAATATCCGCTTGGGGGAGAGCTTCTTCCAAATCCATGATTTTGCCTCGTCCCAATTCCGATTGCAAATCTTGCAATCGTTCTTTGTCGCGGGCAATGAGCAACAATTCTGCTACATTAGTTTTAACATTCAGCCAGCGGCAGACAGCACTGCCAATATCTCCAGTAGCACCACAAACCGCCACAGTAGCTTTTGAAAGTTCAATCCCCAATTTGGGGGCTGCTTCTTCTACTTGGCGGCAGAGGATGTAAGCCGTGTGGGTGTTACCAGTGGTGAAGCGTTCAAACTCCAACTTTAGATTGCGGATTTGCTTAATTTGCTGCAAGTTGAAGGTTTCAAAAATGATCGAAGAAAAGCCGCCTAAAGCAGTGATATTAATCCCGTTTTTTTGAGCGTGTGCCATCGCGTTAATGATTTTGCGAGTGGCTGCTTTGATCCGGCGAGTGGCTAGCATTTCTGGTAGAAAACACGACTCCACATAGCGGCCTTCTATTTTTTGCCCGGTAATGCTAGTGACAGTGATATGATCGACTATCTGGGGCGGTGCGCTGCACCAAAAATCGAGCCCTTGATCGGCATATTCTGGATAGCCCAGCTCGTTAGCTACTGATTGGGCGTGTTCTAAGCTGGTTAAGTGACCGATTAGACCAAACATTAAGTTGTCAAATGAAGGAAGAAGAAAGATGTCAGTTGACAGTTGACAGTTGACAGTTGTTAGTTGTCAGTTATCAGTTATCAGTTGTCAGAAGTCAGAAGGGAAAATTAATTTTTTTTAATTTAGTTCCCGTTCTTTATTTCCAACTTGATTGGGGTACAAGACCTTGTAATGCAGAAGGAAGAAGGGAAAATTAAAAGGTTTTAATTTTTAATTTTTATCCCATTCCTTATTTCCAAATTGATTAGGCTGCGAGGCCTTGTGCTGACATCCGCATGATGTCGCGGTTGTTAAACCCTATGTTACCCAGGGCTTCGCCGTAGGCAATCATGAAGTCTTCAATTAAAGCATCTTTTTCCATTCCCAAAACGCTAGCATCGTCTGCGACAGCGTTTAGCAGCCTCCAGATGATGGGCAGGTTTTGGCGGTTGGCGGCTTCGAGTTCAGCTTTGGATTCTTCAAAGTGAGCTTGCAGCCAGACTTCCCCAAAGTTGAGGTGGCTGTATTCTTCTTTGACGACGCCTTCGGTGATTTTGCGGGCAAAGTCATCGGCGACGGGAATGTAGATGTTGTAGGCTGCGATCGCAAAACACTCGATAATGAGTGATTGAATCAGCAAGCAAGTTACAACCTTACCTTCGGCGGATGCCGTTTGGAAGTTGCTGTGCAAATCCGAAAAGAACTCCTTGGCAAATACCATGTCAGGCGTGACTTTGAGATTCTTGCCACAAGCTTGGAAGCCTTTCATGTGGCGGTTCTCCATCTTGGACAAGCCAATTAACTCACTTTTTTTGTCAGCCAACATTTCTGCCAGTTGCAGGTAATTGTCATGAGCTTCTTGTTCGCCTTCAATCACAATGGCGTTGATGCGGCTGTAAGCATCTTTGTAAGTTTCGGTTTGAAAGTCAATTGTTGGGCTGGCCTCAAGCTGGGGCATAGATATGTCGTCTCCTTATATAACCTTGTAGGATGTTTGGAAACCCCTTTGAATTTTGGGGTCACGTGCACTACACTTTACCTATTTTTGACTAAAAATTTACGGTTGTGTGGGAATCTGGAAGGCGATCGGGTTTGAGAGCCTCACAAGCTTATTATTTTAGGTTAATTCACAAGTTTATGGGTAAATCGTGGGACAGGTCTCAATCACTGGAACTGCTGAGTTTTATTTTGTTGCTGGTGGGGGCGGCGCTGGTGCTGCTGCCGCTGGCTGCTGTTTTTTGGGTTTCTTTATCACCATCTGGTGTCGGTGTCAAGGCCACAGGTCTGACTTTTGGGAACTATCAGGAGGCTTGGCGCCGGGGTAATTTTTTGTTGGCATTTCTTAATTCTACTCTAGTGGCGATCGCAGTTACTGCTTTTCAGGTAGTGACTTCTGCTTTAGCGGGTTATGCTTTGGCCAGGCTGAAGTTTCGCGGGCGACAGGCCCTAGTTTTGGTGGTTTTGGCGACGCTAGTGATTCCGTTTCAGCTTTTGGTGATTCCAATATTCATGGTTTTGAAGTGGGGCCATTTGCTGAATACTTACGGGGCGCTGATTTTGCCGACGGCGGTTAACGGTTTCGGAATTTTTCTGCTGCGCCAGTATTTTCTGACAATTCCGGTGGAGTTGGAGGAGGCGGCAATGCTAGATGGGGCTAACCGCTGGCAGGTGTTGTGGCAGGTGATGCTGCCTTTAGCGCGCCCTGCTTTGGTGACGCTGTTTTTGTTTACCTTTATCGGCGAGTGGAATGATTTGTTTAAACCGCTGGTGTTTACAACGCGACCAGAGTTGCGGACTGTGCAGTTGGTTTTAACCCAGTTTCAGGAACAGTTTACTAGCAGTTGGCCGTTGTTGATGGCGGCGGTGGTAATTGGGACTGTGCCGGTGGTGTTGCTGTTTTTGGCGGGCCAGCGGCAGTTTATTCGCGGGATTGCGGCGACGGGGATTAAGAATTGAGTTGGTGGGCCGAAGAAGACCGGGCGGTTGAAACCGCGTCTATACAAACAAAACCCACCTCCGTGGGTTGAAGAGTGAGCAATTAAAATTACGTTATTTTCTTTACACCCTCGCTCGGACTTCCTTTGTGTATGCGCGGTTTTAACCGCGGCCCGATCTATAATTATCCAATAAATGAAATCTATGCAGAATTTGCAAAAGCTGGGTTGGTTTTTATTTATTGCATCTTTTTTGCCCTGGCTGGCAATCTTGTTTATTGTACCATTCCTACCACTGAGCATCGCCGAAAAAACGCAAATAGATGTTGTTTTAGCTGTGCTAGCCGAAGTGTGTTTTTGGCTGAGCGTGGTAATTTTGGGAAAAGAAGTAGTTACGAAATATCGGCGTTATTTGAATCCCCGCTATCTTTGGAACAAAATCAGAAATTTTCACCGCAGATAAACAGGGATTGACGCAGACTTGGTTCGTAGTGAGGACTTTAGTCCGCATTTGGAGAGGACTAAAGTCCTCACTACGAACCCAGGTCAAGGTTGAGCTATTCGCTAATAATTTGCAAGCGAATCGAGCGTTCTCCGTCTCCGAAATCCACTTCAATCTTTTCTCCGGAAAGACTGTCCAAACATCCCAAAAGTAAGCGCAAATTTGGTGTGCTTGCTCCTGTATCCACGTACAATCTATCTGCCAAACTTCCTAAACGCTTCCAAACAGTGTAGAGTTTGACTACAGTTTGTTCTAGCAAGGCGGCTTGTTTGACAACATCGGCGGTAGTTCCCAAACAGCCGACTCGCAAAGATTCTTCCAAAGCCATTTCCATGTCTAGGTGAGACTGGTTCAGAGCTTGGACTTGGGCGGCGGCATCGAGATATTTCGATAAATTCTTGGCGTCAGAAGTTAGCTGTTTGACTGTATCTACATCTGGATTTTCTGCTACTTCTTTTTGAATTTCGCTTTGGTGAGATGGGGAGAGTTTCTCCATTTCCTTGACTAAAGGAGCCAGATAGCGGGAAGGAAGAGAACCGCTAGATGCTTTTTCTTTGACTTCTTCTGGCAATAAATCGGAGTTCATTGCCATCCATTCGTCGGATAGTTGTTTGACTTCGCGGCGGGTAATGCGATCGCCCTTTCCGGCGGCATCTGTTACCATTTGCTGTACTTCTGGAGATGCTTTGGCAGTTTCGACAAAGGCTCTTTTGCTGAAGTTTCTAATGGATTCTGGGTCTAAATCTCCTTGTTCGATGAGAGTATCGGCACTTTTAGCTAATTCGATTAAAGAATAGGCTTGACTTTTGCTGATTTCTCTTTCTTTTAGCCAATTCAAGAAGCCGGTACCGCGTCCGTCGCCGCCTTTTTTTTCTCTATCTCTGACTGTGCGGAGAATTTGTCCGCGCCAGATGTCGGTTTGTAAGTCGAAACGATCGCACACTTTCCAGGCGTTGTCAACCTGATTGTCAAAATCGAAGTCTGGTATTTGTTCGTCTTCGGGATCTGGTAATTGGAAATTGATATCTGTCAAGCCTCTGAGGGCTTCGGCGAGTTCTGTGGGAGATTGGGGGACTTCAGCCATTAGGAGAAATTTGTGTAGAGCGACAGCCGGTTTAATTGGGAATTTGCACGAATTGAGATTGAAGACGCTATCTGTAGTAGTAAGGCGGCAAGGCTGACACTACTGATAGAGTTTTTGTGCAAGTTATCTCATTATTGCATGGCGGGGGGCGATCGGCGAAAAGATACTCAAAAAGACTCCGGGTACGGCCCTGATGGGACTTGATGCGAGTGCTGGCTGTGGGGGGATTGAGTTAAAGTGAATTAGGAAACTAAAGGAACTAATAAAATGCTGGAAACTACCAAACGTTAGGAGCGCTTTATCCCTTTGTTAAGCTAGAATTGAGAAAATAAGGTAAAGGAAAAGTGCCATGTCAGAACAAGACATCGCTAAGATAATTACGATCGAACCGGGAAAGCGTGGTGGTAAGCCCTGTATTCGGGGCATGAGAATTACGGTTTATGACGTGTTGGAATATCTTGCATCTGGGATGAGTTATGAAGAAATCCTAGATGATTTTCCCTATCTCACGCAACAGGATATTTTGGCTTGTTTGAGTTTTGCTTAAGAGGTAACTATGTCAACAACTGCGATCGACATTGGCACGCTGGTTGTCAGTACGCCTGAAACCTGTGGAGGGCGGCCCCGAATTGCGGGAACCAGAATTTCTATTGCTCAAATTGCCGTTTGGAATAAACAAGGAATGAGTGTAGAAGAAATACTCGAAGAGATTCGCTATTTAAATTTGGCGCAAGTCTATGCAGCCTTATCTTACTATCACGCTAACCGCAATGAAATTGAGGCAGATTTAGCCGCAGAATTAGCTGAATATCAGCTTTTGGAATCCGAACATAGGGCGGGGAATCTTTAATGAGCCTGATTCGTTTGTATTTGGATGAGGATACGCTTAGAAAAGCATTCGTGCAAGCCCTGCGAGAGAATGGGGTTGATGTGGTGACTGTCTCAGATGCCAATAATTTAGGGCGTATAGATGAAGAACAACTGATATGGGCAACAGAGCAAGGTCGAGTCATTTATACTTTTAATAGTCGAGATTTCTGTCGGTTGCACGGGAACTTGCTCGCAGTAGGCGGGAGTCATTCAGGAATTATTGTTGCACCGCGACAAAGTTACTCTGTAGGCGAACAGTTGCGCGGTTTGTTGAATTTGATTGGTAGCAAGTCTGCTGAGGAAATGATGAATCAACTGGAATTTTTAGGAACTTACATTAGTTATGAATAGAAGTATCTAAGTCAGTGGTTGTAACTATCCCTGCCTTGTGCTAGATTTTTATCCAATTCCGTAAAATTTTTGTCAGGGCGATCGCCACAGCATCGCAATGAAAAAATAACTACTATCTCCCTGCGTGAAATCATGCCCCAAGACTTCTCCGGTAAAAATCTCCGAGGCCGCAACTTCAAAGGTCAAAACCTCACAGGTGCAAAATTCATCGGTGCAGACATCCGAGGTGCAAACTTCACCAATGCCATCCTCAGAGAAGCTGACTTCACTGGTGCCAAAGCTGGACTGCAACAGCGATGGCAAATTCCACTGCTAATAATCGCATTACTTATCGCAGCAGCAGCGGGATGTGTCGGGGCAATAGGCGGTGCTTTTGTAGGAGCTTTTTTGTCCGAAAACTATCAAAAATTTCTGAGTTACCCAGGGATAATTTTTTCAATAGTTACTGTTATTTTCTTGATGATTATTATCCCCCACGGATTCAAGTCTGCTTTTGAATTTTTCCTAGTTATAGCTTTTGTTTTTGTTGTAATTTTAACGTTTTCCTTTGGCTTATCATTAGAAGTAGCTGGACCTGTAAGTCTGGGTTTATTATTAACTTTGGTTTTTGCTGTAGAGTTTTCTTTGGCTTTGGCTTTAACTTTTGCTGGAGTTGTATCTGATACTTTTGCTTTAGGTGTGATCGCGACTTTATTTGGAAGTTTGATCGCACTAATACTTGTAGCTTTTGTTAAGGCGTTTGCAATAGCAAGAGCTATTAGTGTCGTTGGGGCTTTGGTTGGCATTTACGCTGTTACTTTTATATCAGGTTATATTAGCAAGCGAGCTTTAGCTGATGATAACAGATTTTCGTGGCTAAAAAGTATAGCAATTGAGTATGCAACTGTGAAAGGTACTACTTTTCGTAATGCCGATTTAACTGATGCCAATTTCACTGAAGCAACTCTCAAAAGTACAGATTTTAGAACAGCTAATCTCACTCGCACTTGCTTCCGAAATACAGAAAAACTCGATCGCGCGCGAGTCGGTAAATCGATATTAGCTGATACCCGCGTCCGAGAATTACTCGTCACTGGCAATGGCTACAAAAAATCCTATGTTGGTGCGAATCTTCAAGGCGCAAACTTGATAGGCGTTAATCTCAACGAGGCTAATCTCAAGCAGGCTAACCTCAGCGAAGCAACTTTGCATCAAGCTAATTTGGAATGGGCAAACCTCACTGAAACTCAAGCCTTGGCAACAAATTTTACAGCAGCTAGTTTTACAGGTGCTTGTTTGGAAGCTTGGAACATTGACGGTAATACAAAGCTCGATCGCGTTGACTGTCGGTTTGTTTATCTTCTAGAATATCCTAAACCGGGAACTGACGATCGCGAACGTCGCCCGAACAGTGGCGAATTTGCACCCGGAGAATTTACCAAACTGTTTGAGGAGGTTTTGAATACCGTTGACCTGATTTTTCGTAATGGCGTTGACTGGAAAGTCTTTATCACTGCTTTCACACAAGTGCAATTAGACAATGAAGAGACTGAACTCACTATCCAGGGTATTGAAAATAAAGGCGATGGAGTTTTCGTTATCAAAGTTAGCGTTCCTCCCGATACGAATAAGGAAAAGATTCATAGTGAATTTACGCAAAATTATCAACGAGAACTTAAAGCTGTAGAAGAAAAATATAAAGCAGAATTAAAAGGTAAAGATGACCAAATTGTTATATATCGCCAGCAAAGTGCAGATATGTGGCTAACGATTAATAAGTTAGCCGATCAACCTATTAATGTTGAATTTAAAGCCATAGCAGAGATTCAATCTATGTATCAAAGTTATGACCAAAGCCGTAAAATTGAAATTTCCGGCGGCACCGTTAACGCTGCTGGTGCCGGATCGTTAAGTCTAGGAGATAATGACGGTACAACAGCTAACACGATCGAGCCATTGCCCGATCGAGCCGATCGCCCTTCCTGACAAAGTGAGTAATGCTATAATCTTAGTCAAACTCTGGTAACAGCGGAAACCAAAACTATGAGCGTATCAGTAAGTTCAGAAAAACCGGAATTCAAAGAATTACTGCTGCAATTGCAAGCTGCGATTGTAAATGAAAACACAGAATTATCAATCCAGAATATAGAAAATTCAGAAAAGGGAGTAATTGCCATCTTTGTCAATACTCTGACAGATGAGAAGCAAGCTATAATTTATCACGATTTAAAGCAAAACTACGAACTGCTATTAAAGGCTATTGAAGATAAATATCAAGCGGAATTACGAGCCAAAGATTGCGAAATTGCCATGTACCGTCAAGAAATAGCTATTTCCGAAGCAGTTTCCGAAAGTTTAACAGAACTTGATAATCCCAGTCAAGAAGATGACTCGATCGCCGAATTAGAGGATGTAGAGTCACTAAGGGCGATCGCCGACAAATACAAAGCCGAATTAAAATACAAAGAGGAGGAAATCGCCTGGTGTCGCGAACAAATAGCTGAACTGAGAGAACTCAATTTGATGTTAGCTAAACAACCGCTATCGATTAATATTATTCAGGAGGAAAAGTAAGCATGAACTCTGAGCCAAATCATGCACAATGACGAAAGTCTTACTCGAATCATCCAGGCATACGAGCAAATTATCAAAGATTTAGAAGCCAAGCACAAATCCGAACTGCAAGCTAAAGATAGAGAAATAGCGTTTTACCGTCAGAAAAGTTCGGAGCTAAATGAACTTCTAAAATTGTTGGCTAACCGACCAGTTAATGTTAAGATTACTAATAAAGCTAAATCTATATCGGAGAGTAAAGCTATGAGTGACCCAATCGACCAAAGTCGTAACATACAAATTACAGGTGGAACCGTTAATGCTAGCGGTGCAGGAGCCTTAAGTTTAGGTGATATCAGCGGTACTGTTGCCAATACAATTAATCAATTATCTGATTCTGCTAAACCAGATGAACCGGGAATCAAAGAATTATTGACTGAGTTACAAACTGCGATCGAAGCTGAAACTAATTTATCTGATGATGATAAAGCCGAAGCCTTGGAACAGGTAAAAGCTTTGGCAGAAGTAGGGCAAAATCCCCAAGAAGGCACAATGAAAAAAGCGGGGAAAACAGCAATGAAAATTTTGAAAGGCACTATTGCTAGTTTACCGAGTGCGGCAACATTGGTCGAAGCTTGCAGTAAGTTGTTGCCCGCGATCGCAAGTCTCTTACTTTTACCCTAAAATTATTCAGAAATTCAGACATAACTAACGCGCTGCTACGAAGAAACCGGGTTTTTGACCATATCTGGGACTGCAATGAGTATGCTCGGAAAAAACTCGGTTTCTGAACCCCGTGCGAAGTCCTAAAAAGGACACAGCAATGCTGTTTCCCTACCCCAAAACTCAACATCAACCGCCAGTCAAAGCTTTAAACACCCACCCAAAAAACATCACGCTCAAGAAAATTACACTACCAACAATCAACGTCAAACCCAACAGCAAAGCCACCACAAACAACCAATCAGCTTTTTTTCCAGCCGGTTCAGGCGAACCTAAATGAGCATCCAGCAATTCGATATTTTTGATATTAGCTTTCCAAGCAACATCTAACAAGTCTCCGGCAACTGGTACAGTGCCAGCAACTGTATCAAATACGATGTTAGCCGCCATCTTTACTAAAGTCTCTTGTGGCACTCCCATTTGAGCGGATTTGAAAACAACATAACCTGCAAAAATTGAACCAACTAAATCGCCGCCACCCGGTATCAATCCTAATATTGGATCGAGTCCGATGCGGTATTTTGTGCCGGGAATCGGAATTGCATTGTCTAGTAAATGACTGATGCGGCGGAGTCGGCGCAAGGATGCAGCCTGAGATTTGTTGGGAGTGTTTGCGGAGGAATTTTGTATAGGAGGACGAGACATTTAGATTACTCCTGACTTTATTTCTTAGTCCGCGGAGGCGGACTTCGTTTTTGTAGAAGCGATTTCAATCGCCGAATCATGAAGGTGTTAACTTTTATCATACAGAGAAACCCGGTCTCTATTCAAAACCGGGTTTCTTGCTTCTAGCTGCTGGCTGTTAGTTTAGCCTACTATTTGTTGCCTTCGGTGAAGTCGGCGTCAATCACGTCGTCGCCGCCGCCAGTCGGGCCGCCGTCTCCAGGGCCACCAGGGCCGTCAGTGGGGCCGCCTGCTTGCTGGTAAAGGTTGCTGCTGACTGCGTAGAATGCTTGCTGCAACTCTGTTGTTAAGGTTTTGATACGATCGTCATCTTCACTCTCGATCGCAGCCCGCAAGTCTTTTAGCAAGCCTTCAATCTTGGTTTTGTCATCAGCAGGAACTTTATCGCCCAATTCTGCCAACTGCTTCTCGATTTGGTAGGCTTGAGAATCGGCTTGGTTTTTGCGATCGATCCGTTCGCGACGTTCTTTGTCAGCAGCCGCATTCGATTCGGCTTCCCGAACCATGCGATCGACTTCATTGCTAGGCAAAGTAGAAGCACCGGTAATGCTGATAGATTGTTCCTTACCAGTACCTTTATCCTTAGCGGCTACATTCAAAATACCGTTAGCATCGATATCAAATGTAACTTCAATTTGAGGTACGCCACGGGGAGCTGGGGGAACTCCATCTAAACGGAAAGTTCCCAAATCTTTGTTATCGTTTGCCATTTCCCGTTCGCCTTGCAAAACGTGAATTTCCACGTTTGTTTGGCCATCTACAGCAGTCGAGAAAGTTTCCGACTTCTTGGTAGGAATTGTGGTGTTGCGGGGAATGATTTTGGTCATCACGCCACCCAAGGTTTCCACGCCGAGAGACAGCGGGGTAACATCGAGCAACAGGATGTCTTTGACTTCGCCTGCGAGTACGCCAGCTTGAATTGCGGCACCGACTGCGACCACTTCATCCGGGTTTACCGTTTGGTTGGGGTCTTTGCCGAGGATTTTTTTGACGAGTTCTTGCACGGCTGGGATGCGTGTAGAACCGCCGACCAAGACAACTTCATTAATTGCAGATTTGTCGAGTTTGGCGTCGCGGATTGCGTTTTCTACGGGAATGCGAGAGCGATCGATCAAATCAGAACAAAGCTCTTCAAACTTGCCCCGAGTCAAGGTGGTGTCCAAGTGTTTTGGCCCGTCTTGAGTTGCGGTAATAAACGGCAAGTTGATTTCTGCTTGGGTAACGCTCGAAAGTTCAATCTTGGCTTTTTCGGCTGCTTCCGTCAGGCGTTGCAGTGCTTGTTTATCTTTGCGGAGGTCAATTCCTTCGGCTCTTTGGAATTCTCCGGCGATGAAATCAACAATTTTTTTGTCGAAGTCGTCACCACCGAGGTGAGTGTCTCCAGAAGTTGCTAGCACTTCAAATACGCCGTCGCCGACTTCGAGAATCGATACGTCGAAAGTACCGCCACCCAAGTCAAATACGAGGATGGTTTCGTTGCTCTTTTTATCTAATCCGTAGGCTAAAGCTGCTGCTGTAGGTTCGTTAATAATCCGCAGAACTTCAATACCGGCAATTTTTCCCGCGTCTTTAGTAGCTTGGCGCTGGGAATCGTTGAAGTAAGCGGGCACGGTAATTACCGCTTGGGTAACAGTTTCACCGAGGTATTTGCTGGCATCTTCTACGAGTTTACGCAACACTTGCGCGGAAATTTCTTCGGGAGCAAATTGCTTGCCGCGGGCGGGACAGTCTAGTTTGAGGCTGTTCCCAACTTTCAGGACTTTGTAGGAAACTTCTGTGGTTTCGTGGGTTACTTCGTCAACCCGACGCCCGATAAACCGTTTTACTGAGTAAAAGGTGTTTTCGGCGTTCATCACGGCTTGACGCTTGGCGATTTGTCCGACGAGTTGATCGCCATTTTTAGCATATGCTACTACGGAAGGTGTGGTGCGACCCCCTTCGGCGTTGGCTATGACGGTGGGTTTGCCGCCTTCCATAACTGCGACGCAGGAGTTTGTCGTACCTAAGTCAATTCCAACTACTTTTCCCATAGGGGTGTTCCGGCTCCAATCTCTACAAAATTTTGGTTTTCTATCTGTGTGATAGTCTGGTTATTCAGAACTGCGATTCTACTTCGCGGTTTACGGGTAGTCAGCTCTGCTTTAATACAACAGTCTTCGATAGGGTGCTTATCTCTATACTGCGGGCGGTTAGACCTTGCGATGAAGGTGTATTTACCGAACCTGTTGGGGGACGGTTGCATCGGTGAGGCTTGTACTGCTACAGCTTTGGACTGCTTTTCTTTACTCTTCCTAATGTAGGGCGTGCGATCGATTCAGGCATTGTGGCAAACCGTATACGTTGTGTTGTATTTGCCGTCTTGGGTGTATAAATTTAGTTGGGCCGGTTTGGGCGATTCGTTGTGCGATCGCATTTTTTGGATGCCAAATATAACGGTTATCAGAAAGATGAGGTACGTTGTTGGGCTTTAGCCCTCTTAGTTTAAGGGTTATGTAAGCTGTCAGTTATACATCATCCATCTTTTTGAGAAAGGCTATATAAGATTTTATGCGATGTCCATGCCAAGCGGACTGAAGATCATGTAATTTTAACTGTCTACTCTTCAACCCCCGAAGGCGGGTTTTGTTTGTGTAGACGCGGTTTCCAACCGCCGGGTTTCAACCGCCAGGTTTCAACCCAATTTCAACCATCGCCGAATTTCAACTACCGCGCATCACCAATTAAAATAAACGGCGACCAATAAAACGGATGGCGACTAATCTGACTCAACTTAGCTTGCCGCAAAGCATCATTTTTACTCATCCCCTTATTAATATTTTGATAAAACTGAACCATCAAATCTTTAGTAGCTGCATCATCAACACTCCACAAACTCGCCATCACAGCTCGTGCACCCGCACGCTCAAATACATAGGCAACTCCCGATATTTCTTCACCGTTAGAATTTGCTTGCATAGCAGTTTGACACGCGCTTAAGGTGAGGAGTCTGGTGTTTTGCAATCCTAATAAGGCGGCATCGCGAATATTGAATTGGCTGTCAGCAAACAGCAGTGTATTTTCGTCCATGCCCAAATTTTGAGCTTCGCGAAACCCAACTCTCTAAATCGAACAAGTTGGGTTTCGTTCCTCAGCCCAAGCTAAAACTGGACGCACTCCTACCGAAAGAAACCGGGTTTTTATCGAATCTGCGGGCTACAACGAAATATTTTCGTAAAAAACCCGGTTTCTGACCCCCGACGGACTCAATAAGGAGTCACTACAATTGTCATAGTCTTTTTCTGCACATTAAATCGCATTTCATCAACGAAAAATCGCTTGTTTTTTCGTATGTACTGCAATTGCGCCCGATCAACGACAGGCGAACTCAATTTCACCACAGCTTGACCTTTAATAGCATCTTTCATCTCAAAAGCACTCATGGGAATGCCATTCCATATGGCTTTGGCTTGAGGCAAAATCCCATGCCGATAACGAGGCCCCCGATTACTCCTAGGCGGGGGCGTACTTTGGGGAAACATGATTTTCTCAATTTGGTTCAAGGGGAGAGATCGCTGTTCCCCGGATGCCTGTATCCATAATTTTTGCCCTTTCTGATCAATTTTTACAACTCGACCATCTCTTTTTTCACCTCCTTTCATCACAATTTGCGCTTGCGTCCGTAAAGTTACTGGTACGGCCTGGCTAACGTTAGCTTGTGCTTGTATGGATAGCAAATTCTGTGGTTGGCTGGCGGCATTGACTTGTGCTGCCATACCCGCTGTTACTGTAAAAAATCCTACAACTAGAAATGAAAGTGTGTTGCGTTTCATAATCTCCCTAAACCCCCTTCAATGGTAAGCGTTAACTCCGCTACCGTTATAAAATTGTATTTCACCTCTCTACGGTATGAAAGGCTAAATATGCCAGTCATAGAAACCAGTATCGACAAAGCTTGGGGATTTTTAACTTATTTTTTTCATACCCTGATTAAGCAACGCCATTTTGTGAAGGTGATTGTGTGACCGCTTCTCCCCAACCTACTCCTCAACCTACTCCTCAACCTACTCCTCAACCTACTCCCCAACCTACTCCCCCGAATCCCCCGAATCCCCAGCCGAATCCCCAACCGACTCCTCAACCTACTCCCCAACCGACTTCCCCGCTGACTCCAGAACCGAATATTTTAGGTAACTTTGCCAGTATTGTTGGCTTGCTTGGTACAGCTTTGTTTTTCACAGGCTGGATTTATCGCTGGTCTTATTTTTACTACTTTCAGCTAGAGGTAATGACCCTTGATTTACCAGTAGAATCGTTTTTCATAGTACCGATTCAGGTTTTTTTAGCTGACCCCTGGACGATACTCAAAAGTTTACTCGCACTTCTGCTAACAGCTCTAGCAATTTACCACACTTTGTGGGTATTTGATATTGTAAATAGAAAAATTTCTGCTATAGTCAATTGGACAATTATAAGGTTTTCTTCGTCGGCTCGTGTAACAAGAATTTCGTGGTTTTATCACCCACTGATGTCTTGACAGCAATTTAATATCAATCGATTTAACTCGATTAAATTGGTACGATCGCTGGTTAACGAAATTATTATCGTTAGTTTGGTATTAGTAATGTTGTTTTGGTCTGCTCGCTACCAAGGTATTGCCGATGCCCGAGGCGATGCGGGGGAAAATTCATCTTTACCCGCCGTTGCTTTAATCGCTAAGCAAGACAACATTGCTTTAGGCAGAAAACTCGACGATCCAACACTCCGATTAGCCCCCAAAGGATTTAAGGCGATCGGCGATGCAGGTCTATTTGCAGATTTGAGCAAAAGAGATTATACTGATATCAATAATCCCAAAGAACCGAGAATTTGGCGGTTACTTTTGGAGAGAGGAAACTGGATTTATCTGTTTCCGGCTTTAACAACAGAACAGCAAAAAGACCCTCAAGCTCGTCCGCCAGTGATGGCTGTTCAACAAAGTCAATCGGGGGATCAATTGTTAATTGTAAGTCCCGAACCTTCTAAACCATCTAAATAAATTGGGGGCTGGTTGATTGGATGCCAAAATAGTCTCGATCGATCGCCCCTAGCCCCTATTAATAAGCAGGGTGGATTAATTTACAGAAAATAAACTAAGCTGATTGGGCTATTGGATTAAGCAACTCCATAGCCAGTATATGGACGCTTGTACGGTGGATGCAACCCTAAAATAATATCCTCTTTGGGTACTCCCATCTCAACTAATTCTTGTCCTAAATCGGCTTCTGTCATATTGCGTTGAATCCAGATTTTACCATCCTTGATATCTAAGTGAATGAAACAGTTATAAATCCGCTTGTATCCCTCCCAGCCAACGTCTAAAATTTGGTAATGATCTTGTTCTGTATCGAACACCAACTGACATTCAACATCCAATTCTGAATTTGGATCGACTGTGGCATGAGTGGTTAGCAACTGGCGGATAAATTGGCGGTACTCCTCTATTCTTTCCATTCAATGATTACCTCCTGAACTGGTTCGTAGACGATTAACTTCACTTGATACTGTCTGACGGCTTCCTGAGTGAATCTTTCTTGAAAAAAGGATTCAAATATATCGAGAGGAATTGCCAGATACAGAGTTCTATCTGGTTCGTTCATTTGCAATCCTAAGCGGTAGTTCAAAAACTGTCCCAACGCTGAATGAAAGTCTGTCACCGCTGATGGATTCAAAAAACTTTTGATTTCAACTGCAATCTTTTGTCCAGCTTTTTCAGCGGCAAAGACTTTTTCTGCTGCTAAATCAATCTCAAACTTCACCTTATCTATCTTGAGGATCAGCGGATCTGCCGTAATTACCCACTGCTCCTTCAAGAGAGCTTGTTTAACAGCATCATGAAATCGGTCTTTGGCAGCCATCGTTTTTTACAGTATCTAGGTATTATGATAGCCGATCGCTCTTCAACTGTATTTATTGATTAAGCCCGATCGCACATCACAACTTCAAACACACCCCCCGGAATAAACCGACACAAAGCCCTCCGCCGATCGTCCGCATCTTAGCGGTTGACAAAACGAGCAACCGTGTAATGCTCAGCATTCGGTAAAATTCGGACGATCGCCCAAGAATTGCGATCGCCACCCACAATCGGAGAATCGGCTTTTCTGAGAGTGTTGAGATAACGGGCGATCGCACTTCCGTTCAAATTCGCCCCGACGCGCAGAATCAGAAACACCGCAAAGCTTTCCAACTCCTGCTGAGTCAACTGCGCGCGATCGGCATCAAAATCGTCATCAGAGTAGCTGCGGATACCCGAAAGCAGTTGCGTCACGCCAAAATCATTCAAAGCTTGCTGATAGCCGCGAGTATATTCACTCACGTCGCTCACAGGCTTTACCATAGTAATTGTCTCCTTATGTATGTGGGGAGCCATCAGCCAGCGCGGGCCCGACGAAAGTTCAGCGCTGGCTTTTGACTTGTTGAGATTATAGCATGGATATAGCACATATAAATGCTTTAAATGAGCTATATTCGACAAAGTGGTCTAGATACAGCACAATTGCGATCGGTTTAAACTAAAAAATAGTGAATATCTTATGACCAAACGCTTAGCGACCTATTTAGCCGATGGAATCTATGACATCCTTGAAGAGTGGGCAAGTCAAGAACGCCGTTCAGTCAGCAGCTTGTCAGCATTCATTTTGGAGCAAGCAGCCAGAGAACGTCAAAAGGAAATGAAACAACAGCCCCCGCCATCGGATGAGAAGCAGGAGAAGAGTTAAGTTGAGTTTGGGCGATCGATCGCTCTCTCAAACAAACTGAGGACTGAAGTTTTTTATTGCTGATTCATGCGCGATCGGGCGCATAGTGCTGTGCAAAAGCAGCATAATGCTGCATATTCGACAGAATCGTCTAAAATACTCGACAATGACGATCGCCCTAAATAAAAAAATACTGAATTTCTAATGGCTAAACGTGTATCAACCTCAATAGCAGAAGGAATTTACGACCTACTCCAAGAGTGGGCAGATGAAGAACGGCGCTCAATCAGCGGCTTATCAGCATTCCTTTTAGAACAAGCTGTGAGAGAACGTCAAAAACAAAAACAGCCCCCGCCATCCGATGAAAAGCCGGAGAAAAATTAAGTGCAGTTTGTGCGATCGCCCGAATTCAGCAGATCGATGGCTGAAGTCCTTGCTGCAAAACGATTGTGCAACAAGTCTATTCTGCTGCGACTTCAAAATTTATGCGATCGTAAATATCCGTCAAGCTAATTTGGAACTCAACCGAGTCCATTGCTAATACAGAATCTTCTGACTCATACTCAGTAAATAGCCATTTATCATCAGCAGTCTTAGTCAATTGTTCGACATGATATTTGTATTGGTCAATTAAAATATATTCCCGAAGTTCAGGAATCGATCGATAATAAAGAAACTTCTCCCCTCTGTCATAATCTTTAGTAGATTTCGACAAAACCTCAACAATTAGCAAGGGATTTGTCACAGTCGTGGTGTTAGTTCCCTGATAAACCGGTTCACCCTGAATCACCATCACATCTGGATAAGTGTACAGACGATAACGCGGTATCCACAACCGCATATCATTGATAAAAATCTCGTAATTTTGCCCGCTTACAGTCAAGGGAAATATGCGGCAAAAATTCAGCGCAATTTTATTGTGATTAGCTGTTCCACCAGTCATCGGTAATATTTCTCCATCTAGATATTCGCTTTTGTATTCCGCAGCTTCGTCTAAAGCTAAATATTCCTCTGGAGTATAGTAGCGTTTTTCTGTTTCTGCCAACATACTATATTTCTCCTATCCAATTTTATATCTATCATTGTATCATATTTTTGATGGTGCAATTATCTCTCGCACACAAGCATCTGTAGGAAAGCGGCACTGCCGTATCCTAATCCGCAGCTAGATTTTTATGTATAATTATCACGGCTGACACATGGGGGTCAGAAACCCGGTTTCTACGAGATTTTGCGGACAGGAACGAGAAATATACGAGGAAAGCGGGTTTCTAATCTCAGCGCGCGTCCAGGACTAATTTAAACAAGTATGAAATTTATCGGCATAGACTTAGGTTGGAGTTCAGGAGCAAGCGGTTTGTGCTGTTTGAATTGGGAAAACAATCGATTGCAATTCATCGAGTGCGATCGCCAACAATCACTCAACGACATCCTCACCTGGATCGATCGCCAAATCTCCCCAACCGAACCAGCCATCATCGCCGTAGACGCACCCACAATCATCGCCAATCCAACGGGAATGCGCGACGCTGACAAACTCACCCACAAACACTTCGGGCGCTACCACGCAGGCTGCTATCCCGCCAATCTTTCTCGCCCCTTCGCCCAAAAAACAGTCGAATTTGGCCTTTGTTTAGAAGCCCGAGGATTTGTCCACTCACCAACTATTGAAGCTAAGAAACTAGGCAGATATCAAATAGAAGTCTTTCCCCATCCAGCCACAATCAACTTATTTAAATTAGATAGAATCATCAAATACAAAAAAGGAAAACTGGCAGAGCGTCAATTAGAATTGATGAAACTCTGCCAGTATATTATCGATATTTTACCGAGCCTTGAACCAAGTCTCAATCTGTCTTGTGGCACAGACATCTTGCCTGTGAACTGTGGCATAGGCATCTTGCCTGTGAGCGATATCCCCACCAGTATCGCTACCCTTAAAGCCTTGGAAGACAAGCTAGATGCCTTGCTGTGCGCTTATATCGGCGCTCACTGGTGGTACTGGGGAATCGAGCGGAATTTGGTTTTGGGCGATCGCGCAACCGGCTACATAGTCATTCCCCAACTTCAATAAGAATAGGGAGCATCTCATTTTTGTAAAAAGCATTTTTTCTTATAGTGCGAGCTTAAGAGCTCGCGTATCGTATAATACGCGAGCTCTTAAGCTCGCACTATTAAATGCAAAACAGAGATGCTCCCTGCGGACTAAAGTCCTCACTACGAACCTGAGGGAGTATCTCAGTTTTGCAAGAAGCATTTTTTATGGTAGTGCGAGCTGTCGCGAACTCGCGACAGCTCGCACTGTAAATGCAAAACTGAGATGCTCCCGAAAAATAGCACAATCGCGCATTGACCATCACAAATGTCAACTGTCAACTGTCAACTGTCAACTGTTTAATGTGCCCAGAGAATCACACCAACTTCATAAGGACTGCTGAGATTATCGTGCTTCGGCAAAACCCGCAGCGACAAACCTTGCAAACCGCTAGAAGTATAAGTAATGTCAGCCGTATAAAGGCTAGCATTGTGAGGATCTTCTCCCAAATACTCCATTACCATTGGCACGCCACCAACAATCTCGCCGTTAGCATCAACCGAACCTTGATAAAGTTCGACTTGTACGTCCGCAGGTGTCAATCCCATCAGATTGATTCGAGATTTAACAGCGATCGACTGATTGACCTTAACTTCCTTATCCTGGGAAATATCAACAGCCTCAATCTTAATGTCGTGCCACTTCCCGAGAAGGTGCTTCTTCCACTGAGACAACTCCTTAGCCGGAGCGCATCCGTCAGAAGTCATCGTGTGATAGCGATCGCTCACGGGGAAATAAGCCCGCCGCGCGTAATCCTTCACCATCCGAGCCGTATTGAAGAAAGGACAGTTCAAAGCAATAGAATCCTTCATTTTCGCCGTCCAACCGCGGGGAATACCATCAGCATCCCGGTTGTAAAACAGCGGTACAACTTCCTTTTCCATCAAGTCGTACAAAGCATTCGCCTCGACTTCATCCTGATACTTAGTATCTTCGTAAAACTCGCCATGTCCGATCGGCCAACCAGTGCGAACATAATCCGCCTCATCCCACCAACCGTCAAGAATGCTGAGGTTTGGCAAACCATTCATCGAAGCTTTCATCCCGGAAGTACCAGAAGCCTCACGGGGACGGCGCGGCGTATTCAGCCACACATCGCAACCGGACACCATCATCCGAGCCACGTTAATGTCGTAATTCGGCAGAAACACCATCGAACTGATAGTTTCGTGCTCGCGGATGAAATGAACGATATCCCGAATCAATTCCTTACCCGGAATATCCATCGGGTGAGCTTTCCCAGCAATCACAAACTGCACGGGGCGGTTTTTGTCACGCATGATCCGCATAATGCGATCGACATCGCGCAAAAACAGCGTCGCCCGCTTGTAAGTAGCAAAACGGCGTGCAAACCCGATCGTCAGCACCTTCGGATCGAGAGCTTCCCGAGCGTGTTCAATTTCCGTTTGAGCCGCCCCGCGCTCGCGCAGAGTCTTTTGCAGCCACTCCCGCGCAAACACCACCAACTCCGATCGACAGCGTTCGTGATTGCGCCACAGTTCCTCATCAGGAATCGAAGTTATCTTATCCCACAGGCGATCGTCCGTGGGAGTCATTTCCCAATCCGGGCCAAGATAGCGATCGTACAACTCCTGAGTAGACTTCGCCACACAACTGCGAGCGTGAACCCCGTTGGTAATCGAAGTAATCGGCACCTCTTCTTCAGGCAAACCCGGCCATAACCCTTGGAACATCGGGCGCGACACCACACCGTGCAAAGCCGCCACCCCGTTGACAAAACTCGACATTTTAATTGCCAAAATTGCCATATTCAGAGGCCCAGACAAATCTTTAGTATTCTCCCGGCCCAATCCCAGGAACTCATCTTGCGACAAGCCAAACATCTTGGGATACTGACCCAGATAGTGCATCACCATATCCGGCTCGAACAAGTCAAACCCAGCAGGCACAGGCGTGTGAGTCGTAAACATACTGCTCGAAACCACAACCTGTTCCGCTTCCAAGAAACTCAGGTGATGTTCCTCCATCAGCATCCGTATGCGTTCCAAAGCCATGAAAGCCGCGTGGCCTTCATTCATGTGATAAGCCGTAACTGTCAAGCCCAAAGCCTTGAGCATTTTCACTCCGCCGATGCCCAACATGATTTCTTGGTGCATCCGCAGAGTTTTGTCACCGCCGTAGAGTTGGTCGGTAATATCTTGGTCGTAGCGGCTGTTAGGTTCAATATTTGTATCCATTAGGTACAGGGGCACCGTGCCCACCTGTACCCGCCAAATCCGGGCGTATACCTTGCGGCCGGGATAGTCCACCTCAATCCGCAATTCCGAACCGTCGGGATTGCGTTCTAGGTGCAGCGGCATATTGTAGAAATCGTTCAGCGGATAGCGTTCTTGCTGCCAGCCATCGGCGTTGAGATACTGCGAAAAATAGCCTTCTTGATACAGCAAGCCTACGCCAGCCAAGGGCAAGCCCAAGTCGCTAGCAGATTTGAGGTGGTCGCCTGCGAGCACGCCCAAACCGCCGGAATAGATGGGTAGGGCTTTAACTAAGCCGAATTCCATCGAAAAGTAAGCGTAGCATTCCTGGCGATCGGTGCCGCGCTGTTTGCGGTACCAGGCCCGATTTTTGAGATAATCGTCTAGCTGCTGGGCTGCTCGGTTCATTTGAGCAATGAAGCCTTCATCTTCTGCCATTTCTTGCAGTCGCTCTTGAGAAATGGTTCCGAGCATCAGCACCGGGTTTTGATTGCTGGAATCCCAGAGATCTCGATCGAGCCGGCGGAAAAGGTCTTTGGTATCAACGTTCCAGTCCCAGTGCAAGTTGTAGGCAAGCTTGCGTAGGGGTTCGAGAATTGCCGGCAGAGACGGGGAAACGTTAAATGTGCGAATTGGCTGCATAGACAAAGCGTTTATGTTGGGGTAGCGATATTTTCGTCTGTCTTTTGGCACAAGTCCGTTATTCTGCACACTATTTTAAGTTTTAAGTCGTGCGGGCGATCGATCGCAAGGTCGATCGCCCACCTCCAACGACACAGCAGTAGGGTTTCCCTACAAGTGGTGAGAGCAAATGCCGATCGGTACGCCTCTAATCATCGATTTAGCGGACCAGGGCTAATTTTTCCCCAAGCTGTCCTCAAATCAAAGACTCCACTCTCTCTAACTGCCAGCCTACCAACGTGAGTACCTGCAAATTTCCCGATCGGCAAAACTGCTATCACCATATCTCCAGTCTGAAACCCAAAAAAAGTCTTGCACCTGGTTCTGTGTTTGCCGGGAAACCCGTATTTATTGGGCGTACACATTTGACGGTTGCCCCATCCTTTAGCGGTTATCAGTAATGGTTGCCTTGTCAGTATCACCAGTTGTTCTACTTTACCTACACAGGCAGCATCCAGCCAGTGAGTTTTTGGCAATCCCATTCTCGTTCGATTGTACTGAGTTTGCCCTCCCGTACCAGTTGTTACTGGCAAGCCTGTTTGTTGGAGTTTCTCAAACAGCGCCCGTCGAGTAGAATTCACGGCT